>NZ_DAIPZF010000079.1:0-1302 GCF_036782355.1 Cypionkella sp. | reverse complement strand
TGGTGCCACCCAGCGGAATCGCCAGCCCCAAGCGCGCCAGTCCGGGCAGAAACAGCCGAAACCAAGCTGCATATTCGATTGTAAAACAGCGCGACAGCCATGTGCTGCGCGGGTTGTAGTAATCAAGCTTGCCTTGCAGGCAGGCAACCTCGGCGCCGCGCTGATAAAAACGGTCAACCACCTTGCGCAGCTGATCCGCTTCGGGTGCGTCCTCTGCGTCGTAAACGCCGATGATCGAGCCGCGACAATGGTCCAAAGCATAGTTCAGCGCGCGGGGTTTGGTCTTGACCGACCCCGCCGGTACCACGATGACCCGCATCCAGCTTGGCAAGCTGCTTTTGGCCAAGGCCGCGCGGGTCAGATGATCCTCTGCTTCGACCACCAGCAAAATATCCAGCAAGTCGCGCGGATAGTCCAACTGCTCTAACCTTTGCGTCAAACGCTGCGCGATATTGTCTTCGCGGTAGAGCGCCACCATCACCGAGACAGTCGGCAGCTGCGCAATAATTGCGCGATTGCGGTGTTCAGGCGGTGGTGCGCGATCTTGCGTCAGCGTTGCAAGCTTAAGCAGATTGGTGGCAATCATCGCCAAAATCGCAACCGCAAACAGCATTTTCAGCACAGCCAGCGGCGTAAGAAACGCCATGATCGACACCAAACCCGCCACAATCAGCGCGCGTGTGCGCAGCCTATGCGCGGTAAAGTTGCGACAGCTTTCCTGTGCGGTGACCCGCGTTTCGGCCGCTTGCGCAAGTTGCGGCCCATGCAGCGCCAAAAGCGCGGCCTCAATCTCTTGCAGCGGGGCCAGCGCCATGATGACTTGGCCGAATTTTTCCGTAAGCCACGGTTTGTGCGCCGTAAATTCTTCGGGATAGGCGGTGACGATCACAGTCGCCTCGCCTATCTTGCGCCATGGCAAAAGCCCCTCGCGCAGCGCCGTGACAGAGCTGATCTGTTGGGTCAGGCGGGGATCAGGCGGATCGGCGTGCAGCCTTGCAACCCCCACAGACCAATGCTGCGCCAAAGACTCATAAAGCCGCTGCGGGCTGATCGCTTGTTGCGCAAGTAGCGTTTCTGTCAGCCGCCGCTGGGTTTTGTGCAAGGCAATGGCCTGCAAGACCTGATGCGGCGCGACCAGACCGTTGCGCATCAATAAGGTGACAAAGCCGTGCAGGCCGGGCTGTGGCGCGGCTGCGGGGCGCGGCAATGCGCCAACAGCGCTGAAACGGTGGATTGGGCGCAGCGGGATAACGGACATCTTGCCTCCGGACGGTCAGATCACTCTGCGTCCGAAGGGTTAAT
>NZ_DAIPZF010000078.1:0-1314 GCF_036782355.1 Cypionkella sp. | reverse complement strand
CTTAGCTAAGAACTGAGCTTAGAAACTGAAGCTAAATGGTGCCCCCATCAGGATTCGAACCCGAGACCCCCTGATTACAAATCAGGTGCTCTACCAGCTGAGCTATAAGGGCAACACAGCGCCGATTTAGCAAGTCGCAGCAGCAAGTGCAAGACGGATTGCGTAGGTTTAATCAGATTGACTGCTGCGCGCCAAAAGTGTCACCGCCACCAGACCAACAGCGGTGACGATCAGGGCGGCGGGGGCGGCCTCGCCGATGCGCTCTAGACTGGCAAGCTCGTAAACGCGGGTGGAAAGGGTGTTGAAATTGAACGGCCTCAGCAGCAAGGTTGCGGGCAGTTCTTTGACGCAATCGACAAAAACCACCAAAAGCGCCGAGCCGACAGAGCCGCGCATCAGCGGCAGGTAGATCGCGCGCAGCGTTGCCGCAGGGCCGCGCCCCAGCGCGCGCGCGGCCATCGGCAGCGAGGGCGCTATGCGGCCAAAGCCTGCGTCGACAGCGCCTTGTGCTATGCCGAAAAACCGCACCACATAGGCCAGAATGATCGCCACGGCAGTGCCCGTCAGCATCAGGCCCGGATCCGTGCCGCTGATCGCCAGCACAAAATCGGCCAGCCGGTGGTCAAGGGCTGCCAGCGGCAGCAAGATCCCCACCGCCAGCACCGCGCCGGGGGCTGCATAGCCCAAGGCCGTCAGCGGCAGCACCGCTTGCGCCAGCCTGCGGCGCGCCAGCTTTGCCGCGTAAACCAGTACCAAGGCAGCGGAAACCGTCACCACGGCCGCCACCCCCGCCACCAAAACCGTGTTCAGTGCCGCCTGCCCCAGCCCTGCCGCCGCCCAAGCCTCGGGCTTGGCCAGCGCATGGCCCGCCATCACCGCCACCGGCAGCACAAAGCCCATGCAAAACGGCAGTGCGCAGGCCAAAAGCGCCAGCGCGCCACGCCAGCCTGCCAGATCTTGCGCCACCACCGGACGGCTGGCGCGGGCTTGGGCGTAAAAGCGCGCGTTCCTGCGGCTATAGCGTTCAAGGCTTACAAGCCCCAAAACCAGCGCCAAAATCACCCCGGAAATCTGCGCAGCCCCGCCGGCATTGCCGCCGTTCAGCCAGGTCGAGAACACCCCCGTGGTCAGCGTTTGCACGCCAAAGGTCGCCACAGTGCCAAAATCAGCCACCGTCTCCATCATCGCAAGCGCCACCCCAACCGCCACCGCAGGCCGCACCAAAGGCAGCCCCAGCCGCCAAAAAAGTGCCCAAGGCCCCAGCCCAAGCGCGCGCGCCACCTCGTAGCTTGCCCCCGATTGCTCGCGCAGCGC
>NZ_DAIPZF010000077.1:0-1710 GCF_036782355.1 Cypionkella sp. | reverse complement strand
ACAGTTCTTGCGCGCACGGTTTCGCGCGGCAAGGCGGAAATGGGGAGCTCATTTATGAAAGTTGATCGCATCTTATCCCCCCTTGGCCAGTTCAACGACATGGGAGGCAAATCATTTAGTCAAAAACTGTAAATGGGCGCGAAAGACGCGCGCCGCATGCCCGGTAGCGGCTCTTTTGGGCCCGCCCGAAGCCCTGCGCTTAGGTTTCGGTCGTGGGGTGCTGCTCGCGCAGGGCCCTGCGCTGAATGCGGTTCAGCTTTTGCGGGGGCTCCGCTTTATCGAAGGGGAACAATACACCTGGATCCAAGGCGCGGCAGGTCTGTCGCGCTTCGATTTCATTGGTGGCTCCAATCACCATCCAATAAAACTTATCTTCAAACAGATGGTAAGACCGAAGCAAATTCAATTGGGCACGTTTGACGTAGAGCCCGACCAGGATATAGCCCAGAATAAATAACAAAATATGCGTCACCGCGGTGATGCTATAGACGATGGTAATGGCCAGCATCGGATAGTATAGACGATTGCCCAACATCCAAAGCAATGGCGCATAAGTTGCAAGAGGATCCGGCGCTGTGGGATGCATCGCGGCATTTTTGCGCAGATCTCTAAAGATTTCGAAGTTTTGGTAGGTTTCAATTGGCTCAAATTGCAGCTTCTTAAAGCCTTCGCTGACCTCGATGGCCTCCTCCGGCGATACAAAATCGAAATTCGCCCGCAAGGGCGTGTGAAAACAGACATTGAAAAAGACCCCGTCGCGCCAGAAGGTGACGAGCCATGCCACATCATCCACCATTGTCGGGTCATAATCTTCGAACACCGCTTTCAGGGTCTCTTTGTCCCCAAGAAACAGCTCACCGTCGATCGCGACAAGGATATCGTTTTCTTTGATCCGTTGCGCGACCGCTGCGCGCCCCATGCCCTGCTTTTGAACCTTCAAAAACTGACGGATCGGGGGCGCCTCTGCCTCGGCAACCTGCGGGTCTATCTGTTCGTCTTCAAGCGCCATGAAATTTCCTTAAGGAAAGCTGATTGGATCATCGACCTTTGGCCGGGTGGGGGCAGTTTTCGGCTTCACTTTTGGCGCTGTGCGGGTCCGCGGGGGCGGCGAATTTGCGGCGGTGATCTTGGCCGAAATCTCCCGTTGCAGCATGAGAATGGCTTCGATTTTTGTGGTCACCTCGGTCATAGGTGTTTGTGCGCCGGAATTTGCCGTTTCTTGCGCTGCAAAGGCCTCAATCAATTGCGCCTGCGCCAGCTCGAGCTGCGCAATAGCGGCGGTGATGACGTCGGAATGGTTGGCCAGATCGGAATCAATCTTATCCAATACAGTTGAGCTAAATTGAGACACTGAGGCCAGATTGGTTTCGGTCATATCGCTTAAACCATCCTGCGTGACCGTGGCATTTAACTCTTGCTGAGCTTCGATCCTTGAAAGTGTTTCATTGGCAGCTTCGGTCGCCATCATCAGCTTGTCTTGTTCCTGCATCGCTTCTTCAAGGGTGGTGGTGCTCGCGGCGAGTTTATCAACATTCTCTGCGAAAATGACTAAGGCTTCGAGCGAGGTGTTATTTGCGGTCTGCATGGATTCCATCGTGCGGTAATACATCATGGACGCGACAACAACGGCAACCAAACTGGCGGCAACGGAGCTGACAAAAACTATGGTCGCGCTTCTGTATATTTTTTTCACTTCGCTCTCCACGGCTG
>NZ_DAIPZF010000076.1:0-1975 GCF_036782355.1 Cypionkella sp. | reverse complement strand
CGCGGCGATCTTTATCGCGCCGATGTCACGGGGCGCGAGTTGAACGAGCTGACCATCGGCGTGATCGGCTATGGCAATATAGGTACCAAGGTCGTGCGGCTGTTGCGGGCCTTTGGCGCTAAGGTTTTGGTGCATGATCCCTATGTGCAATTGGCTCCTGAAGATGCGGCAGCGGGAGTCGCGCTGGTGTCTTTGGATCAGCTTTTGCGACAGTCTGATGTGGTGACGCTGCATGCGCGTGTTACCCCCGAAACCCGTAACATGATGAATGCCGAAGCCTTTGCCAAAATGCGACCGGGCACGATTTTCTTGAACACAGCACGCGGGCCGATGTGCAATTACGAAGATCTTTACGCGGCTTTGGTCTCGGGCCATCTGGGCGGGGCGATGCTTGAAACCTTTGCGGTCGAGCCTGTGCCCAACGATTGGCCCTTGCTGCAACTGCCCAATGTCACCATCACGCCGCATATCGCGGGGGCCTCGTTGCGCACAGTCACCTTTGCCGCCGAGCAGGCCGCCGAAGAGGTGCGCCGCTATCTTGCGGGCGAGCCTGCTCGCAATGCGTGCTGATATGGGGCATCGGGAAGATATCTGTGCTGCGATGGTAGCGCTTGTCGAGACGGGGTTGAACCGCGGGGCTTCGGGCAATGTTTCGCTGCGCGATGGTGCGACGATGTTGATCACGCCGTCAGGGGTGCCGCCGCGCCAGATCAGGCCAGAGGATATCGCGGTGATGCCGCTGGCAGGCAAGGGCGAGTGGGACGGTCCGCTGGCGCCTTCGGTCGAATGGCGGTTTCACCGTGATATCCTGAACCACCGCCCCGACATTCAGGCGGTGGTGCATACCCATGCCCCCTGGAGCACCGCGCTGGCTGTGGCGCGCAAACCCATTCCGGCGGTGCATTACATGATTGCGGCCTTTGGTGGCACAGAAATTCGCTGCTCGGATTATGCCACCTATGGCACGCCTGCGCTCTCCGAAGCGGTACTAGCGGCGATGGAGGGCAGCCGCGCCTGTCTTATGGCCAATCATGGCATGGTGGTGGGTGGGAACTCTATCAGCAATGCGCTGTGGCTGGCCAATGAGCTGGAGGCCTTGGCGCATCAATATTTTCACAGCCTGCTGATCGGCGGCCCGCATCTTTTGACGGACGACCAGATTGCCGAGACCGCGCGCGGCTTTGCCAGCTATGGCGTTCGGGTTAAGGGAGCAAAGCCATGACAGCGCCCGTAGATCTTTTTGTTATTGGTGGTGGTATCAATGGCGCGGGGATTGCGCGGGATGCCGCAGGGCGGGGCCTTTCGGTGGTTCTCTGTGAAAAGGATGATTTGGCGCAGGGCACTTCGTCGCGCTCGGGCAAGCTGGTGCATGGCGGGCTGCGCTATCTGGAATATTACGAATTTCGGCTGGTGCGCGAGGCTTTGATCGAACGCGAGGTGCTGCTGGCTTCAGCACCGCATATCATCTGGCCGCTGCGCTTTGTCTTGCCGCATAGCCCTGAAGATCGCCCCGCTTGGATGGTGCGGCTCGGGCTGTTTTTATACGATCATCTTGGTGGGCGGAAACGTTTGGCGGGCACACGGGCTTTGGATTTGCACCATGCGCCCGAAGGTGTGCCACTTAAAGATGACTACCGCAAAGGCTTTGAATATTCCGATTGCTGGGTGGATGATGCGCGGTTGGTGATCTTGTCGGCGCGAGATGCGGCAGAGCGGGGGGCAAGGGTGCTGACCCGCACGGCCTGCACCTCGGCCCGCCGCGAGGGCGATCTGTGGCGGGTCGAGATCCGCGGCCCCGATGGCCCCGAAACCGTGATGGCGCGGGCGCTGGTCAATGCGGGCGGGCCTTGGGTCAATGACATCATCAACCGTGTGACCGGCACCAACAGCCAGCGCGCGGTGCGGCTGGTCAAGGGCAGCCATATCATCACCCCAAAGTTCTGGACCGGCGACCAGGCCTATCTGGTGCAAAACC
>NZ_DAIPZF010000075.1:0-1982 GCF_036782355.1 Cypionkella sp. | reverse complement strand
GCAAGAGCCGTGCCAAAAGCGCCTGCGCCAAGGATGCCGATCACGACTTTGCCCCCTTTTTGCCCGACCCAAGCATCGGGGCCGCCGTGGCATCCAAAGGCCAGCGCGGGCGGGCGGAGAGGCTGGCATCATCGCGCCCACCTGAGCGAAACCGCTCGATCCCCGCCCAGGCGATCATCGCGGCATTGTCGGTGCAAAGCGCCAAAGGTGGGGCGAAAAACGCAGCGCCGTTATCGGCACAAACAGTCTCTAACTTGGCGCGAATAGCGGTATTTGCCGCCACGCCACCCGCAACGGCAAAGGCGGGCACCTCGGGCGAAAGCGCAAGATAGACCGCCAAAGCCCGGCGGGTTTTCTCGGCCAAAACATCGGCAACGGCTGCCTGAAACCCTGCGCACAGATCGCGCCGATCCTGAACCGTCAGCCCGCCTTTTTCTGCAAGGATCGCGTCGCGCGCACGTAATAGAGCCGTTTTAAGCCCCGAGAACGACATATCGCAGCCCGCCCGATCCAGCAGCGGCCGCGGAAAGGCAAAGCGTTTGGCATCGCCATGCAGCGCTTCGGCCTGCACCAGCGGCCCGCCGGGTTGCGCCAGACCCAAAAGCTTGGCGGTTTTGTCAAAAGCCTCGCCCGGGGCATCGTCGATGGTGCCGCCAAGGCGTTCGAATTTATCAGCGGAATGCGCGATCAGAAACTGGCAATGACCGCCTGAAACCAGCAGCATCAGATAGGGAAAGGCGAGCCCATCGGTCAGCCGTGGCGTCAGCGCGTGGCCGGCCAAATGGTTAACGCCAACCAGCGGCAAGCCCGTCGCCGCCGTCAGCCCCTTGGCCAACATCACCCCAGACAGCACACCGCCGATCAGCCCCGGCCCTGCGGTGACCGCGATACCGTCCAGATCTGCCAAGCGCAGCCCCGCCTGTGACAAGGCGCGTTCGACGCAATGATCCAGCCGCTCGGCATGGGCGCGGGCGGCAATTTCTGGCACAACACCGCCAAAATCTGCATGCAGCGCCGTCTGGCCTTCGACGATCGAGGCCAGAACCTGCGCCGAGCCGCCCAGCTGATGGCGCACGACCGCTGCGGCCGTGTCATCACAGCTCGACTCGATGCCCAGAAAGGTCAGTGTGTTTGCCATGTTCCGCCGTTGATTGCTGCCCTCTTCGCAGGTAACACCTAGGGCATGGTCAGACAATCCCAAGCCAGCTTTCTGTTGACGCGGCCTTTGGCGCAAAGCCAGCGGTTTGCGCATGGGCTGATCGGTGATGTCGTGATCTCGCCGCTGATGGAGCCAGAGTTTCTGCGGCCCGATATTGCGCAAAAACCCTATGCGGCGATGATCTTTACCTCGGAAACCGGGGTGTTGGCGGCGGCGGGTTTGCGGGTTTCGCTGCCAAAGCGCGCCTTTTGTGTCGGCAAGCGCACCGCGCTTGCAGCCGCTGCTCAGGGCTGGCAGGCGGTCTCGGCGGATGGCAATGCGGCGGATCTGGCGGCTTTGATTCTGGCACAAAACCTGAAGGGGCCGCTGTTGTTGTTACAGGCGCAAGAGGCCGCAACCAGCCTGCGTGATGCTCTGATTTCGGCAGGATTAGAGCCAGTTTTGGCCCAAGTCTACCGGCAAAGGCCCTTGCCGCTGACCCCGCAGGCTGTGGCTTTGTTGCAGGGCACGGCGCCGGTTCTGCTGCCACTGTTTTCGCCGCGTTCGGCCAAGCTGTTTTGCGCGGAATACCGCCGCATCGCGGGGTCTGCACCGGTCTTTGTCGCGGCGATCAGCTTGGCCGTTCTTGCAGAGCTGGATATTCCAGCGCAGGGTGTTGCGGTGGCCCAGCAGCCAGACGCTGCATCGCTGCGGCAAGCCTTGGCCCAAGTGACGCAGCAAGCGCTTGGTTCTTGAACCTTGCCGCCTCAGGGCATTAACTTGGGTAAAGCAAAGAGTGGGGCGATCATGTCAGACAAAGAACCAGAAGCGATCACGCCCGAGG
>NZ_DAIPZF010000074.1:0-2141 GCF_036782355.1 Cypionkella sp. | reverse complement strand
GATAGCAATGAAAGCCACGGCAGCGATGACCACGGCGATGATCACTGACTGAAATAGAATAGCCCCGATCTCTCACATCCAAAGAGGGTCGGGGACAGTCTGCCTTGGGAAGTTGAAACGAACAAGTTTCACCCTCTGAAATGCGGCGGTTTCGGCTTGGCTAAAGCTGCACCGCAGGGCTATGGGCATGCTGATGGAGGGCTGCAAGTGTCTGAGCCCACAGCGGGGGCAGGCCTTGCAGCTGCTGCATCGCTTCAGGTGCCGCGCCAGATTTACACAGCGTCTCTATTTCGCGTAGATTTTGGGTGAAGGCCTTTGCCCCGAACATTGCCGCCGAGCCAGACAGGCGGTGGATCTCGCGTCGCAGCACCTCGAGCGGCAGCGGGTTTGCCGGGTCAAGCAATACTGCAAGCTGGCCTTCGACTTGTTTGATAAAATCCTGCATCAGGCTTTGCGACAGGCTTTCCCCCATAGTTTCGTAAAGCTCCGCCAGCATGTGCAGATCCAATAAATCTTCGGTCCGATGCACGCGCGAAGTGGTGGGGGCAGGGGCTGGGTGGCAATAGCTGGCCAAAATCTGTGTCAGCGCCGCTCCGGTGACCGGTTTGACCAAGACTTCTTGCATCCCCGCCGCCTTAAAGCGCTCCACCTCGTCGGTCAGCGCATGTGCGGTCAGCGCGATGATCGAGACCGAATTGCAGGGGCCCCCGCCGTCGCGGATGGCGCGTGTCGCGGCCATGCCATCCATCCGCGGCATCGAAATATCCATAAAAATCAAATCGAATTTTGTCTCCGAGGCCCGCCGCACGCCGTCTTCGCCATCCACGGCCTCCACAACGTTATGGCCATGTTTTATCAGCATTTCCCGCACAACAAGTCGGTTGATGGCATTGTCTTCGACCACAAGAATGCTGCCGCCGCGGGCCAAAGTTTGCGGCAGGGCGCGCGCGGCTTCAGGCTGGACGGGCAATTCTTGCGCGCTTAGCGTGCTGACATTGGGCAAGGCAATGCGAAAGGTGCTGCCCTGACCCTTGCGGCTTTCGACGGCGATTGCCCCCCCCAAATTCTCGACAATCCGCCGCGTGATGCCAAGACCCAAGCCTGTGCCGCCTTGGGCGCGGGTATAGCTGGGATCAAGCGTGACAAAATCTTCAAAAATCCGCTCAAGATCGGCGGGATCAATTCCCACGCCACTATCTGTGACGGCAAAGCGCAGGGTTTTTTCCGTGGCCTCATAGTCAACCGAGACGGTTATCTCGCCGTTTTGGGTGAATTTCACCGCATTTCCGATCAGGTTCAGCAGGATCTGGCGCAGCTGAAAATCATCAAGCTCGACCAGATGCGGCACCACTTCTGAAACCTGAAGCTGAAGGGTGTTTTGATTGCTTTTGCTGTTAGGGCTCTGATTCGCGATGATTTCTGCGACCAGTTGTGCGATGTTTACTGCGCTGCGCTGGATCGGCATTTTGCCGCTTTCCAGCCGCGCAATGTTCAAGACGTCATTGACATGATGCAGCAACAGCTTGCCCGAATCCTGCATCACCCCCAGCAGACCAACTTGGCGCGGCGACAGGCTGGTGTCTTGCATCAATTCCAACGTGCCCAACATGCCGTTCAGCGGCGTGCGCATCTCGTGGCTCATCACTGCCAGCAGCTCTGCCTTTGCCTTCTCTCCCGCCAAAGCCCGATCGCGCGCGGCAACCAATTCCTGCTCGGCTGCGATTTCAGCGGAAAGGTCGCGGATGAAAGAGATGAAAATCATCCCCTCGGTGTCTTCAGATTGCGCAATCGAAAGCTCGACGGGAAATTCGCTTAGCTCGCTGTTCAGCGCCGTCATGCGCACGCGGCCTTTGCCGACCACAAGCGGCGCTTCGCCGCGCTGCATCCTCCGCATGCCCGCGGCATGGGCGGCAAGAAATCGGGCCGGCACAATCAACTCCGAAAGGGGCCTGCCAAGCGTCTGGGCCCGGCTGTAGCCAAATATCCGCTCGGCCGCTGGGTTGAATTCCAACACCCGTCCTTGCGGATCGGCCACGATCACCGCATCCAAGGCATTGTCCACAATGGATTTAATGCGTTTCAAAGAAAGCTCGACCTCGCGCGCATGGCGCTGCGACAGCCTGCCGAAATGCAGCAATAAC
>NZ_DAIPZF010000073.1:0-2184 GCF_036782355.1 Cypionkella sp. | reverse complement strand
GACGCTGCGCTATGACGAGGCTGCCTTTCCGCCGCCTCTGCGCGCGCTGATCTTGTCCAAAGGCGATGTGGTGATTGGGGTGCGCCCCTATGCGGTGCATCGCAGCCAAGAAGGTGCGCAGGCGCAGGTGATTGCTAACCAATGGCTGGGCGATCAATCGCATATTGCGGCCAGTTTTGCTGGCGCTTCGATTGTGCTGGTGGAACACGACCGCGCTGCGCTGGCTGAGGGGGATGCGATTTGCATCAAGATTGCGCCGGCGGATCTGCATGTCTTTGATGCGAAAACCGGTCAGGCGCTTTCGCATGGGCAGGAGCTTGCATGATGCACAGCGCTGGCAAAGACATCCTGATCGGGATTGACGCCGGCACTTCGGTGATCAAATCCGTGGCCTTTGATCTGGCGGGGCGGCAGTTGGCGGTTGCGGCCTTGCCAAACCGCTATACCACCCGTGCCGATGGGGCGGCGTTTCAGCCCTTGGCGCAGACTTGGGCTGATTGTGCCCAGACCCTGCGCGATTTGGCAAAACAGCTGCCCCAGCTTGCCCGTCGCACGGCAGCCGTCTCTGTCACTGCGCAGGGCGATGGCACTTGGCTGGTCGGCGCAGACAATCGCCCTGTCACCGATGGCTGGATCTGGCTGGATGCCCGCGCCGCCGAAACCGCGCAGCGGCTGCGTGCGCAGCCCAGCGAGACCGCGCGCTTTGCCGCAACCGGCACCGGATTGAACGCCTGCCAGATGGGAGTGCAGCTTGCCCATATGCAGCAGCACACGCCCGCGCTTTTGGATCAAGCCGAGGTCGCACTGCATCCTAAGGATTGGCTTTACCTGAACCTGACGGGCCAGCGCGTCACCGACCCGTCAGAGGCCTGCTTTACCTTTGGCGATTTCCGCAGCCGAAGCTACGCGCCTGCCGTGATCGAAGCTCTGGGCCTGACCGGACGTCACAGTTTGCTGCCCGAAATCGTCGATGGCAGCCAGATCACCCATCCGCTGACCGAGCAGGCCGCCGGCCAGACCGGACTTTTGGCCGGTACGCCGATCAGCCTTGGCTTTGTCGATGTGGTCTGCACAGCGCTTGGCGCGGGGATCTATGCGGCTGACGGCCAAGCGGTTGGCTGCACCATCATCGGCTCGACCGGCATGCATATGATGGCCAAAGCCGCCGATCAGGTGCAGTTGAACGCCGAAGGTACGGGCTATGTCATGTTGCTGCCGATCGCGGGGATGGTGGCGCAGATCCAATCCAATATGGCCTCGACGCTGAATATTGACTGGGCGCTTGCGCTAGCCGGCGATCTTGCGGCAGAGCTGGGGCAGACTGTCAGCAAGGCTGATCTTTTGGCGCGGATCGACGGCTGGCTTGCTCAAAGCCAACCGGCGGGCCTGCTTTATCACCCCTATATCAGCGAGGCCGGCGAGCGCGGCCCCTTTGTCAATCCGCGCGCGCGCGCCAGCGTGATCGGGCTGAATTCGACACATCGTTTTGCCGATTTGATGCGAGCAGTGATCGAGGGCTTGGGCTTTGCCGCGCGCGATTGCTATGGCGCGATGGGAACGCTGCCGCGTGAAGTGCGGCTGACCGGTGGGGCTGCGCGCTCGCCCGGATTGCGCGCGGTGCTGGCGGCCAGCCTTGGTGCTGCAACGCGGGTGTCGCAGCGCGCCGAAGCTGGCGCGGCAGGGGCTGCGATGATGGCCGCGGTGGCCAATGGCCATTACGCCAGCATGACCGATTGCATCGCCGAATGGGCTAGCCCAGCGCTAGGCCCAAGTCTTGCGCCCGATCCACAGCTTGCCGCGACTTATGCCGCAGCTTTTCCAACCTATCTCGAATCCCGCAAAGCGCTTTCCCCAATTTGGGATGGCCTTGCTCAACGTCAGGACCCTTGAAATGGCAACAGAAATTGCAATCATTGGTGATAATTTCATGTTACCCGAGGTTTTTGAAGCCAAGCTGAGTGCAGCCTGTGGCGATGCGATCCGCACCCGCAGCCGCACAGACAATTGGCCCGACGAGCCGATGGAACACGGCTATGCCACCGCCGGAATGGAGGGGCTGAAAGAATATTTCGGCACAGCAGAAGATGTGATCGACTTTATCGGTGAGGCGCAGATTCTTGTCACTCAGCTTGCACCGATGTCGCGGGCGATGCTGGTGCGTTTGCCCAAGCTGAAGATGATTGC
>NZ_DAIPZF010000072.1:0-2202 GCF_036782355.1 Cypionkella sp. | reverse complement strand
TGGCCAAGCCAAACGGCGAAATCATCGAGACGCCGATCATCTCGAACTTTAAAGAGGGTCTGACGGTTCTCGAATACTTCAACTCGACCCACGGGGCGCGTAAGGGCCTTGCGGACACCGCGTTGAAGACCGCGAACTCGGGCTATCTGACCCGTCGTCTGGTGGACGTTGCACAAGACTGCATCATCCGTCAGCATGATTGCGGCACCGAACGCGGCATCACCGCGGATGTGGCTGTGAACGACGGCGAAGTGGTGCAGTCTTTGGCCGAGCGTGTGCTGGGCCGTGTGGCTGCCGACGATATCGTTGTGCCAGCAACCGGCGAAGTTCTGGTTGCCCGCGGCGAGCTGATTGACGAGCGTCGTGCCGATTTGATCAACGCCAAAGGCGTGACCACTTCGCGCATTCGCTCGCCACTGACCTGTGACGCTGAAGAAGGCGTTTGCGCAATGTGCTATGGTCGTGACCTTGCACGCGGCACCTTGGTGAACCAAGGCGAAGCCGTGGGCATCATCGCGGCACAGTCGATCGGTGAACCTGGCACCCAGCTGACGATGCGGACCTTCCACATCGGCGGCGTGGCGCAAGGCGGCCAGCAGTCGTTCCTTGAATCAAGCCAAGAAGGCAAGATCGAGTTCCGTAACGCCAACCTTCTGTCCAACGCCGCTGGCGAGCAGATTGTGATCGGCCGGAACATGTCGATCGCAATCTTGGACGAGGGCGGCACCGACCGCGCGGTTCACAAGCTGACCTATGGCGCGAAACTGCACGTTAAAGACGGCGCAATGGTCAAGCGTGGCAACAAGCTGTTCGAATGGGACCCCTATACGCTTCCGATCATCGCCGAAAAGGCCGGTGTGGCGAAGTTCAAGGATCTTGTGCCGGGCATCTCTGTGCGCGACGAGACCGACGAAGCCACCGGCATGACGCAGAAAATCGTCACCGACTGGCGTTCGGCACCAAAAGGCGGCGATCTGAAGCCAGAAGTCATTGTCATGGACCCGTCGACTGGCGAGCCTGTGCGCAATGACGGTGGCCACCCGATTTCCTATCCAATGTCGGTCGACGCGATTTTGTCGGTCGAAGACGGTCAGGAACTGGTGCCAGGTGATGTGGTTGCGCGTATTCCGCGCGAAGGTGCCAAGACCAAAGACATCACCGGGGGTCTTCCTCGCGTGGCAGAATTGTTCGAAGCCCGTCGTCCAAAAGACCATGCCATCATCGCAGAAGCCGACGGCTATGTGCGCTTTGGCAAGGACTATAAGAACAAGCGTCGCATCACGGTCGAACCTGTCGACGAAACGCTGCACGCTCAGGAATATATGATCCCGAAGGGCAAGCATATTCCTGTGCAAGAAGGCGATTTCGTCCAAAAGGGCGATTACATCATGGACGGCAACCCGGCCCCACATGACATCCTGCGGATTTTGGGTGTCGAAGCGCTGGCGAACTACATGATCGACGAAGTTCAAGACGTCTATCGTCTGCAGGGCGTGAAGATCAACGACAAGCACATCGAGGTGATCGTTCGCCAGATGCTGCAAAAGTTCGAAGTTCTCGACTCGGGCGAAACCACGTTGCTGAAAGGCGAAAACGTCGACAAGCACGAGCTGGACGAGGCCAATGATAAGGCCGCGTTGCACGGGATGCGTCTTGCGGTGGCCGAACCGATCCTTTTGGGGATCACCAAAGCCTCGCTGCAAACCCGCAGCTTTATCTCGGCGGCGTCGTTCCAAGAAACCACGCGTGTGCTTACCGAAGCTTCGGTGCAGGGCAAGCGTGACAAATTGGTCGGCCTGAAAGAGAACGTGATCGTCGGCCGTTTGATCCCCGCGGGCACCGGTGGTGCAACGCGTGTGGTGAAAAACATCGCCAGCACCCGCGACACCGTGGTGATCGAAGCGCGTCGTTCCGAAGCAGAAGTCGCGGTGGCCTTGGCCGCACCGGCCCCTGCACCGCAAAACGATCTCGCTGCCGCCTATGCAGCCGAGATGGAAAACCGCGACGAGTGATCTTGTGATCTAAACCAAAAGGCCCCGTGGGAAACCACGGGGCCTTTTGCGTTAAAGGGGTCGGTGCCTCCAACCAAGGCAGCAAAAGATCCCGCGCCCCCTTCATGGTTGAAACCCTTGGCAAACCCGCTTCGCCTCCCCATATCAATGCCCTGCGCAACCAGAGGCCACACCATGAAATCCAATACGC
>NZ_DAIPZF010000071.1:0-2556 GCF_036782355.1 Cypionkella sp. | reverse complement strand
CTGCCGCGCCGGAAATCGCTAGGGTGACATCACGGCTACGCTCGCGGTGCAGCATCGTGGCGCGGGTTCTGGCCTGCTTTTTATCATCAATCAGCTGACAAAGCCGCATCACCGCATAACAGCCGCGGGGCAGACCGGCTTGCAACAGGCGGGTCGCCAGACTGCGCAGTCTTTGGTCGCTGCGCGCAATCAGATCGTCTTCCAGACTCAGCCAAAGCTCGACCTGCCCCGGATCGCCTTGCCGACCACAGCGGCCGGCAAGCTGCAAATCCAAGCGCGGACTTTCGTGCAATTCGGTAAGGATCACATGCAGCCCACCGCTGGCCTTGGTCTGGGCGCTGATGCGAATATCGGTGCCGCGCCCAGCCATATTGGTGGCCACCGTCACACAGCCCGCCTGCCCTGCCGCGCCAATGATCTCTGCCTCACGTTCGCCGCTATGGGCGTTCAGCACCAGATGCGGCTGTTCGGCCAGATGCGCAGAGACCTGCTCCGAGGCGAAAACCGTGCGCGTGCCGACCAATATCGCCGCCCCGCCCGCGCGAAGCGCGCCGACGCGGGCCGCAACCGCTGTCCAGCGCGCTTGAGAGGTCGCGAAAATCTGTGCCTGGGACCAAAGCCGAAGATCAGGCTTGCGCCCCGGAATCCGGCGCACATGCAGACCATAGACATTCCACAACTCGGCCGCCGCAGGGCTCGCTGTCGCCGTCATGCCGCACAGGCGTTGATAGCGACGAAAAAACGTCTGAAGCGTGATCCGCCCAATGGTGCGCACCGGCAGGGTCAGCGCCAGCCCCTCTTTCAGCTCGATCATCTGATGCAGCCCATCCGACCAAGACCGATCCGGCATTGGGCGGCCGGTGCTTTCGTCAATCACAACCACCTTGCCGTCTTGCAGCAGGTAGTCGCGGTCGCGCGAAAACACATGCAGCGCGTTCAGGGCCTGCAAGACCGCGTGATCTCGGATCGCGGCAACCCGCATTGGACCGTTTTGGGCGATTGGATGACGCTCGAGCCACTGCCGCCCCTCGGCCGTAATATAGGCCATGCGGCGGCGCGCCAAAATCTGATAGCCGCGGGTGGCGGGCATCTCTTGTGCCACCGCCATCGCGCGGCGTAGATCCTCGACCGTGACGCCCCCCATATTGGCCGAGCCTTCAGACAAAATGAACGGCATGCAGGCCTGATCCAGCAGCACCGAATCCGCCTCGTCGATGATCGCGCAGGGCAGCCCCTGCATGGTGAAATCGCCCAATTTTCGCCCGCGAGAGGTGAGGCGCGCCGCCCAAGAGCGTCTGCGCCGATCGGCCCCCTCGGCCAGCAAACCATCGCGTAAATAGTCAAAAACGATCTGTTTGGCGGTGCCGAAAACGATATCGCAGCCATAGGCAGTGCGTCGGGTGGTTGGGTCTTGCCCCTCTTCGACCAGCCCCGCCCGTAGCTCCAGCGCGGCAAATATCGGCAAAAACGTCTCGTGGTCGCGGCGGGCCAGATAATCATTTACCGTAAACAGATGCACCCGCACCCCGCCCAAAGCATAGGTGGCCGCTGCAAGCGCTGCGGTCAGCGATTTGCCCTCGCCGGTGCGCATCTCGGCGATATGACCGGTCAGATTTGCCCAAGCCGCCAAAAGCTGCACCTCGAAGGGCCGCTGTCCGATGTGCTGAGAGGATAATTATCCAATCAATGCAAAGGCTTGCCCCACGGCAACCGGATCTGCGCGCCTGCCCCGAAACATCTTGCGCAAGCGCAGCCGCATCGCCGGCAGCGCCTGCACCAGCTCGGCCGGCGCTTTGCCCGCAAGCTTTTGCGCCGCAGCCTGCGTCTGCACCACCACCGGATGGCCCAGCCGAAGCGGGCGCACCCGTGCCGCCAGCGCCGCAAAGGGGGCCAAAACCCCACGCGCGGCACTATCAAAGGCCGAAGGCTCCACAGTTTCGCGCTCGGGATATTCATCCCAAAGCGGCAGCGTCAAACCTGTTGCGCTCGGCCTCATGTCTTCATCTGCCGCAAGAAGGTCTGCCGCAGCCAGCGCATCACCCGATACCCAATCGGCTCGGTGCCATGATCGAAATGCACCAAAACCCGCTCGCCAATCAGCGTTGGCGGCAACTTAGCGTCAGGCGACAGATCAAACTGAAACAGGCTATCAACCGAATGCCCCCGCTGCGGGTCAGAGGGGTCAGCTAAAATATCACCACCCCCCACGGTTGAAAGCGCAGGCGACGGCAGTAGAAACGAGCCTTCGGGCACAAAGGCCGAAACATGCGCCGGAATGCGCAGATTTTGATCGCGCAGCAGCCGGATATCAACCGCCTTCAGCCTGCCGCGCACCAATTCCGCCGCATCTTGCCCCAAGGCCACCCGAATGGTCAGGCCCGCATTGCTCCAAACATAGCCCAATTCGTCGCCATGATGCACAAAGCGCCCTGGCAGATCGACCCGCTCGGGGATCCAAACCTGCCCAGCCCGCGGGGCCCGAATGATCAGATTGCTCTGCGTTTTTTTTCAAATTATCAACGGCTTGCGTGGCGAAGATGATCTGCTCTTCCAAGA
>NZ_DAIPZF010000070.1:0-2932 GCF_036782355.1 Cypionkella sp. | reverse complement strand
TGCCGCATCTTGTGCCGCTGATCATCGTCTGGGGCACTTTGGGGATTTCAACCACGGTGCTGCTGGAAGCGACGCTGTCTTATCTGGGGGTCGGCGTGCAGCCACCAACGCCAAGCTGGGGCAATATTATCTTTGAAAATCAGACCTATTTTCAATCGGCCCCTTGGCTGGTGTTTATTCCGGGCTTTGCCATTGTGGTGCTGGCGCTTGCCTTCAACCTTGTGGGCGACGCCCTGCGGGATGTGCTAGACCCAACTTTGCGGGGGTCAGACTGATGGCTGCGCTTCTTCTTCGTCGTCTGATCCAAGCTGCGCTTATTCTGCTGGGTGTATCGTTTATCACCTTTTTCCTGCTGTATGTGCTGCCGGCCGATCCGGTGCGCCAGATTGCGGGGCGATCTGCCACCCCACAAACAGTGGCAAATATCCGTGAACAGCTGGGCTTGGATCAGCCCTTTGTGGTGCAATACGGGCGCTATCTGTTTGGCCTTTTGCAAGGTGATATGGGGCGCAGCTATTTGCAAAAGACCGATGTCGCCACGCTGATCATGGCGCGGTTGCCTGCCTCATTGTTGCTGATGGCGGCGGGCATTGCGGCTGAACTGGTGATTGGTCTGGCCATGGGCGTGATTGCGGCGCTGTGGCGCGGACGGGCTGTAGACAGTGGTTTGATGATGACCTCTTTTGTCACCGTCTCGGCCCCACAATTCGTGGTGGCTTTGCTGTTGCTATACATCTTTGCCGTCAAGCTTGGATGGTTCCCGATCGGCGGCTATGGCACCGCGGCGCATCTGGTTTTGCCAGCCCTGACCTTGGGGATTTTGGGCTCGGGCTGGTATGCACGCATCATGCGCTCCAGCATGATCGAGGTGCTGCGCGCCGATTTCATTCGCACCGCGCGGGCCAAGGGGCTTGCGCGCAGTCGCGTCATCCTGCGCCACGCTTTGCCCAATGCCATCCTTCCGGTGATTGCGATGATCGGCATCGACATAGGCATCTTTATGGGCGGGATTGTGGTGGTCGAGGGCGTTTTTGGCTGGCCCGGCATCGGCCAGCTTGCATGGCAAGCGATCCAGCGCGTCGACATTCCCATTATCATGGGCGTCACACTGGTCTCTGCCTGCGCAATTGTTCTGGGCAACCTGCTTGCCGACCTCGTGGTTCCCCTGATCGACCCTCGTATCCGTATTCGCTGAAACCAAAAACACCAACAGGAGAGAATGCTATGAAAAAACTGCTCGTATCTACTGCTCTGATCGCGGCCTTCGCGCTGCCTGCCTTTGCGCAAGAAACTTTGGACCCGAACGCCAAATCCGGCGGCGGAATTGTCGTGACCTATAAAGACGATGTGGCAACCCTTGACCCTGCGATCGGATATGATTGGCAGAACTGGTCGATGATTAAATCGTTGTTCGACGGGCTGATGGACTATGTGCCTGGCACCACTGAACTGCGCCCGGGTCTGGCGGAAAGCTATGACATCTCGGCGGATGGCATGACCTTTACCTTTCATCTGCGCGCAGGTGTGAAGTTTCACAACGGTCGCGTGATGACCGCTGAGGATGTGAAATATTCGCTGGACCGCGTCACCACGCCAGCCACCCAATCGCCAGGTGCTGGCTTTTTTGGTGCGATTGCAGGCTATGACGCGATGGCAGACGGATCGGCAACCTCGCTTGCGGGCGTGACCGTGCTGGACCCTGCGACGGTTGAGATCAAACTGTCGCGTCCAGATGCAACTTTCCTGCATGTCATGGCTTTGAACTTTGCCTCTGTGGTGCCGAAAGAGGCCGTCGAGGCAGCGAATGGTGATTTCGGCAAGATGCCTGTCGGCACCGGTGCCTTCAAACTTGCGGAATGGACCATTGGCCAAACGTTGATCTTTGCCAAGAATCCCGACTACTGGCGCGCTGGCCTGCCCTATCTGGACACCGTGACCTTTGAAGTCGGCCAAGAGCCTATTGTGGCGCTGCTTCGGCTGCAAAACGGCGAAGTCGATGTCCCCGGCGACGGCATTCCACCTGCCAAATTCCAGGAAGTCATGGGGGATCCAGCACAGGCCGCGCAAGTGGTCGAAGGCGGTCAATTGCAGACCGGCTATATCACTTTGAACGTGACCATCCCGCCGCTGGATAATGTCGAAGTTCGCAAGGCCATCAATATGGCGATCAACAAAGACCGTATCGTTCAGTTGATCAACGGGCGCGCTGTGGTGGCAAACCAGCCGCTGCCGCCGTCGATGCCCGGCTACACGATGGATTATAAGGGCTATAGCTATAACCCTGAAGAGGCCAAGAAGATGCTGGCTGATGCGGGTCTGCCTGATGGCTTTGACACCGAGCTTTATGTGATGAACACCGATCCAAATCCACGGATCGCACAGGCCATCCAGCAAGACTTGGCAGCGATTGGCGTCAAAGCCTCGATCCAATCTATTGCTCAGGCCAATGTGATCGAAGCCGGTGGCGCGGGCACAGCCCCAATGATCTGGTCCGGCGGCATGGCTTGGATTGCAGACTTCCCCGACCCGTCGAACTTCTTTGGTCCAATCCTTGGCTGCTCTGGCGCAGTTGATGGCGGCTGGAACTGGTCCAAATTCTGCGACGCTGCGATTGATGCCGAGGCAACTGCTGCCGACAGCATGATTGATCCTGCCGCACCCGAGCGCATGAAGATGTGGTCGGATGTCTATATGAAGGTGATGGAGCAAGCGCCTTGGGTGCCGGTGTTCAACGAACAGCGCTACACCATGAAATCGGCGCGTATGGGCGGGGCTGACAATCTCTATGTCGATCCGGTCTCGATCCCTGTGAACTACGACTACGTTTACGTTAAGGAGTAAGCTGCATGTGCAAGGCTTGTGATTACACGATCCACGGCGCGCAACATCACTTTGGCTGGGACAATTCATTTGCCCCGGTCGAAAGGGTAGA
>NZ_DAIPZF010000069.1:0-3427 GCF_036782355.1 Cypionkella sp. | reverse complement strand
CATGAGGAATGAAAAAACTATCGCTGCGAAATTCACTTTGCACCATTTGCATCCACTCTGCTGTTGCCGAAATATGACGAAATCCGTGGCCAAAAAGTGGGGCCTGTTGGGCCTCTTGCAGGGTAAAGTCCCATAATCGTGTTCTTCCTGTGAAACTTGGATCCTTCCCAAAGAGGATTGCCACTGGTGCAAAGACCGAGTGCATCACAGGGAGACAAAGTGCCACGCTGCCGGCAAAACCGATGGCGAAGACTGGGGCAAAAATTGCGAGGGCTCCGAATATAAATGCACCAAGGCTTGAAAGTGTTGAGGACAAAAAGAGAGTTGTGATTTGAAGAATGAAAATTCCGATATCAATAAATTTGTAGCGGGTCAGCAGGCGGAAGAGTGCAAGGCAGGCTCCAAGGGCGGCTGTGGTGGATAAGAGATCTTTTTGTGGGAATAACCCCGTAAACATGATGCCGTAACCATCTGAAAAATATGAGAACTCTACTTTTGCGATGAAAAGTGTAAGACCGATCAGATTTACGAAAGCAATTAAGTAGTAGAGGTTTAGCAAAAACAGTTCGGCATTTTTTCGATTGCTTGCCAAGATCGACATTGAGGCAAGCACAGCATAAAAATTTAGCGTCCTGAGCAGTACCGCGCCATCCCCATCAAAAATAGGAACTCGCAGCCATAAATAGCCGATCAGCGGCAGCCAGAAGATTGAAATCGATTTTAGTGCGGCCTGTGAGATCCCTGTAACGCCCGCAAGCAGGATCGAAAGCAGCAGGATTGAAAAAGATGATACTCTAGCAAAATAAATATCAGCTGTTGATTGAACCATCATTTGGCCAGCTGAGAAGTTTTGACCTGTGCCGAGGATGAGTTTATTCAGGCAGGCAAGAATAACAACGGCAAGGCTTAAAACCAAAAACCGCGTCAGGCGACTTGAAGGGGGCATGTCTCGTGTCTGGGCCGTATCAGATTTTTGCCGCAAGGCTGGCTCTGACAGCAGGCGCTTTTTCTTATTGGGCCAAGTGGGTTCCATCATCTTTGGCGCCATGTGATCTGCTTCATGCGCAAGGAAATCATGGTCAGCGCCAGAACGATCGCGCTGCTAAGTGCCAAAAGCAAGAGGTTGGCGCTTTGTGGCAGGGCTGTTACAGCCGCTTCTGCTCCGAAGGCAATCGCTGCCGTAATTGTAAGTCGTAAAACAATTTTTTGGAAGTCCAGCTCGCGTAAGCTTCGCGAGACCAGCCTGTTCTGGGTTTGTGCAATTGCCAGCATCGCCAGGGCTAGACTGCTTTGAATCAGCCCAAAAATCGTGACAAAACCCAAAAGGCCATGACCACTGACGAGCGCTAGCCCCCCCGCCGCCAGAGTGGCGCAGGTGCCAATTGCATAGGCGCGGGCCGCCAGGTTTTCCGGCCCAAGCGCATAATTTGCCCAATGAAATGGCGTGGTTATGCCGGTGAGGGCGGTGGCAAGCAGCAAAATCCGAAGGGCAGTCACCAGCTCTGGGGGCACAGCGCCAAGCCAGAGCTGCAGCAGTTTGGGGGCAAAGGCAGTCGCGAAAATCATGATAGGGCCCAAAAGGGCGAGTTGCAGGGTAAAGCAGTCGCGCAGTAGGGGCGGGATGCGCTCGGGCTCGGTGTCGCGCAGCTGTGCCAGCCCCGCAAGCAACCCGCGTAACGCTTCGCTGACCGCCTGGCTGATCACCGTTGGGATGCGCAAAGCCAGGCTAAAGACGGCCACAGCAGCCGTGTTCAAGGTGAGCCCCAGCAGCAAAATCGAGAGCGGTTGTAAGGCGCGATGCGAGAGATTTGTCAGAGCAAAAGGGCGGGCGGCGCTTGCCAGAACGGTAAGATTGGCTCTGGGTCCGCTGCGCAGCCGCAACGTTCGGGTCGCCCATAATGCGACGGAAACTTCGATCAGTGCGCCTGCGGTCAAGGCAAGTGCAAGCCCAAGTGGTTGGGATTGCGGCATTATCTTGATTAACCAAACTGCCAAGCCGGTCTGCGCCGCCACTCTGGCTATGGTCTTCAGATTGTACCAATATTGTTGGTGCTGCCCCAAGCGAATGCTGATCCGCCAGTTCGACGCCAATTGCAGCACTGCAGCCAAGGCCGCGAGGCTGGCCGCTGCAAAGCCTGGCGCGCCGATCAGCAGACAAAGACAACTTGCCGCGGCGCTCAACACCACCCCCACCGCGGCAAGCCTGAGAGCTGTGCGCAGCAGGGGCTGCGTGGCGATTAGCCCATCACGCGCGATCCGAAAGGTCAAAGCCTCGGTCAGGCCCAGATCAAGGATCAGAACATTCATCAAAACCGCATTCAGCCACGCCCAATCCCCCACCAAGCCAAGCCCGCCCGTTCTTGCGAAATAGCCGATCAGCGCAAGATTGGCCCCTGCATTCAGGCAAAAGCTTAACAGCACCACCCCGCGCGTTAGCTTCAGGTTTCGCCTGGTTGCTTGGTCTGCGGATGCAGTCATGGCAGGGCGCACACGGGGGTGGAGGGCATTTCTGGGTGTCCTTTGCCTAAGTGACTAAAATTTTTAGGATTGGGATTTCAAGCGGCGCGATCAATGCGCCACCTACGGTTTGGGTGGATGCCAGCGCGACGCTGCCTTGTGGTGTTATCGCGGTGATTTGGCTGATTGGTCCCTGCACGGGCAGAAAAAGTGTTTCTGCCGCGCGGCTGGTTTGACTGGTGCTTTGAAAGACAGGGCTGCTGGGGCTCAGTCGGTTCGGCTCCCATTGTGGGCAGCTGATCCAAAGTTTGGCTCCTGCCGAGACATCAAACCATATTGGATCCATAGGGTTATTGGCGCCACCGTCTTTTTGCGCACTGTTGCGGCTGGCGCGAACATAGCCGGTTGGGGTCACCACAGGATCACCGATAAGACTGCCAATCGCCGGATAGCCGCCATAGCCGGTGCGCAGGCTGACCGTGCCATCCGAGCGCACAAAGGCCGAGAGCACCCAGTCTCCGGTTGAATCAACCGTCGCCTGAAGCGCCAGCCGCGCGTTGGTGCTGCCCGCTGAATTGTCGAGCAAAAGCGCCCTGCCGCTGGTGACGCCCAACAACCCTGCGGCTGCCAGCGCGGTTGTATCCTCAACAACTGCCAGTGTCGCCTCTACCGCACCTGTCAGGTAAAGCCCGCTGGTGTCGATGGGTGCGGCCAAAACCTCAGCAAGATTGACCGTAAGCTGTTCCAGCAGCAAAGCGCCCGCAGGTGTAAAGCGTGCGGCATCGGCTTGCACCACAGCAAAGCTGCCGTCGCGGGCTTGGGTGCTGGCAGCTGAACTGCGCTGCACGGAAAAATTGGCGGTGTGGTAGCCGTTTGCAAAATCCCAAACGAATTTCGCAAAGCCCTCTGCCGTGTGATAGGGGCCAATCGGGCTGCGCAGTTGACTGGTTGATAAAAGGGCGAGGCTCAT
>NZ_DAIPZF010000068.1:0-4492 GCF_036782355.1 Cypionkella sp. | reverse complement strand
GGGTGATCGAATCGGCCAAAAGCAGAACATGAAGGCCCTGCGCGCGAAAATGTTCGGCGACCGTCATGGCGGCCAGCGCGCAGCGCCGCCTTGCCAGCGCTGATTGGTCAGATGTGGCCGTAACCAGAACCGAGCGCGCCATCCCCTCCGGCCCAAGCACACGTTCGACAAATTCGCGCAATTCGCGGCCACGCTCGCCGATCAGAGCAATCACCACCACATCCGCCTCGACACCCCGGGCAAATTTCGCCAACAAAGAGGATTTTCCAACGCCCGAACCCGCAAAAAGACCAATTCTCTGCCCGCGCACCAAGGGCAGCAAGGTGTCAAAAACCGCAATGCTCGACGACAAACGCCCCCCCATGCGGCGGCGGGCCGCTGCGGGTGGCGCTTCGGCACGCAGCGCGCGGGCTTTAAGCCCGCGAAACAGTGGTTTGCCATCCATCGGGCGGCCATAGGGGTCAAGGATGCGGCCGATCCAAGAATTGTCGGGCGCAAGCGTTGTCGCACCCAAAAGCTCGACCACGGTGCCAATCGACAGCCCTTCTGGCGGACCTTCGGTCAGCACCAAGGCGCCGCTCGCCGTCAGGTTTAGCACCTCCCCCGCAAGCCTGTTGCCAATCAGCACACGATCGCCTTGGCGCACGGCTTTGCCTAGCCCCGAGACCAAAACCGTGCCGCGTGACACCTCTGCAACGCGGCCCAGCAGATTGGAAACTGCAACTGCTGAAATTTCTGCACAAAGTGTATCGAAAATATGGCCCATCGGATTCTCCGTTTGTTCGCTGCTTACCCTTTCTAAAGGAATCACCCTTAAGCCTTAGTGAAGCGAAGCAGGGAGAATCCCGATGTTTGAAAGTTTACAACTGACCAGAATGGCAAATGCGATGGCGCAGCGCGCCGGCGATCGTATGGGTGTCATCGCTCAGAATGTTGCAAATGCAGATACGCCAAACTTCAAGGCGATGGATCTTCCAAGCTTTGCCGAAACCTATCGCGACAGCGCTGTGCAAATGCGCTCGACGCGGCCGAAACATAGCTTTGCCGATGATGGCGCAGAGCCGGAAAAGCTTTTGCGCCGCGCCAAGGGCTCTGCCGCGCCAAATGGCAATACCGTCTCGCTTGAGCAAGAGATGGTGAAAATGGCCGATGTGCGCAAAGACCATGAAATGGCTTTGGCAATTTATCGCAACACCAGCGATATCCTGCGCGCCAGCCTTGGCCGGAATAGGTAGGGGCTAAAATGAGCGATTTTTCTACATCCCTTTCTTTTGCTGCCTCTGGAATGGAGGCGCAAGCACTGCGGCTGCGGCATGTTTCGGAAAACATTGCGAATGCCGACACCCCTGGATACCGCCGTAAAACGGTTGGTTTTCAAGAGGCTATGGACACAGGCTTGGTTGAAACTACGCGTGTCCATTTGGATCAGACTCCGCTTGAAAGCATTTATGATCCAAACAATCCGCTTGCGGATAGCACGGGCCACTATGATGGATCGAACGTCGATCTGGTGGTCGAGATCGCGGACGCGCGCGAAGCGCAGCGCAGCTATGACGCGAACCTCAAACTGTTCGATCAGACCCGTCAAATGACGCAAAGCCTGTTCGACCTTCTGCGCCGATAGGAGATCTAGAATGGATATTAAAACCTCACTCGTGACCCAAAACTACGCTCAGGCGCGATCAGCCGTCGCGCCTGAGACTAAACCTGAAAGTGGCGAGGCAGTGCTTGGCCGTCTGGTGGGCACCTTTGCCGAAACCCTTCAGCAAGGCGAAGAAACTGCGCGCGCAGCAATGACGGGCAATTCAGACCCTCATGCGCTGGTGCAAGCTCTGGCAAGCACGCAGCTTGCCGTCGAAACCGTTGCCACAGTGCGTGATAAGGTTGTTGAGGCCTATCAGGAAATCCTGAGGATGCCGGTATGACGCAAGAGGCGATCTACGACATTCTGCGTCAGGGGCTTTGGGCGGCGGTGCTGATGTCAGCCCCGTTGCTTGCGGCGGCGCTGGTTGTCGGCATCGTCATCGGATTGTTTCAGGCGCTTACCTCGATCCAAGAAAACACCCTCACCTTCGTGCCAAAGGTCGCAGCGATGCTGGCGGTGTTCTGGGTCTCGATGAGCTTTATGACTGCCACTTTGGTGGCCTTTTTCACAGACCGTATTATTCCTTTAATTGTAGGGGGTTAACATGGATGCAGCCGGATATACTACGCTGACACGGCAATCGGGCCTGATGCGCGAGATGCAGGTTGTCGCAAACAATATCGCTAATATCTCGACCAACGGTTTTCGCCGTGAAGGCGTGATGTTTGAAGAATATATCAGCGGCGGCCAAGATGGCCCTTCCTTGTCGATGGCCACGGGTGATGTGCGGGTGATTGACTTGACTCAGGCCGGCATCACACGGACCGGCGCTGCGTTTGATTTTGCCATTCAAGGCGAGGGGTTTTTTCAACTGCAAACGCCCAATGGGCCACGGTTGACACGCGCAGGTAGCTTCACGCCCGCTCCGACCGGAGAATTGGTGAATAATGACGGATATCGTTTGCTCGATGGCGGTGGCGCGCCGGTCATCGTGCCGCCAAATGCGATGGCAATTTCTGTCTCGCAAGACGGCACGGTTTCGGCCGATGGCGCGCCCTTGGCACAAATCGGGCTTTGGCAGGCCGCCGATCCGTTAACGCTGCAACATCAGGCGGGCACCATGTTTTCGGCCAATGCGGTGGTTCCCGCCCAGAGTGCCAAGCTGATGCAGGGCTATCTGGAAGACAGCAACGTAAATCCAGTGCTGGAAATCGCCCGGATGATCGAGGTGCAGCGCGCCTATGAGATGGGTCAAAGCTTTATGGATCTAGAAGATAAACGGATGCGCGGCGTCGTTGACACGCTGGGCCGATAGGAGAACACGATGAACGCACTTCAAATCGCGGCCTCGGGGATGAGCGCGCAGCAAATGCGGGTTGATGTGGTTGCAAACAACCTCGCCAATATGTCGACGACTGGCTTTAATCCGCGCCGCGCTGATTTTGCCGATCTGCATTATCAGCAGCTTTCGGCGCCTGGGACCGTTTCGGCACAAGACGGCTCGATTTTGCCCACGGGCGTGCAGATGGGCATGGGGGTTCGCCCGTCCTCGGTCTCGATGGTTTTGGGGCAGGGTGCTTTGGCCGCCACCGGCGGCGACCTTGATCTGGCGATTGAAGGCAAAGGCTATCTAGAGGTGACGCTGCCCAGCGGTGGCGCCGCCTATACCCGCGATGGGGCGCTTAAACGCTCGGCAGATGGATTGATCGTGAATGCTGATGGCTATCAGGTCGCGCCTGGGATCACGGTGCCAACCGATGCCAAGTCTATTGCAATCAACGCCGATGGTGAGATCTGGGCGAGTTTTACCAATCAGGTGCAGCCCCAACTTTTGGGTCAGCTTACCCTGACCGGATTTACAAATGATAAGGGGCTGGAAGCGATTGGCTCGAATCTTTTTGTGGAAACACCGGCATCTGGAACAGCGAACCCCGGCACCCCCGGCTTGGACAGCTTGGGCACCCTACGTCAGGGTTATCTGGAAGAAAGCACTGTCGATTCTGTTCGCGAGGTTACAGAATTGATCAAAGCGCAGCGCGGCTACGAGCTGAATGCTAAGGTCATCACCGCAGCCGATCAGATGCTGTCAGCCACAACGCAGGTGAGGTAATGTGGCGCGTTCTGCTCTTGCTGATGCCTGTGCCTGTGCTGGCTGACAGCCTGATCGCCACTCGCACCATTCGCCCGCAATCGACGCTGGCGGCAGAAGATGTCACCATGGTCGAAATGTATATAGACGGGGCGGTGACTGACCCTCGTCAGGCGATTGGTCTGGAAACCAGAGTGGCAATATATGCCGGTAGGCCAATTCGTCTTGCTGATCTGGGCCCAAGTGCGGTGATTGAACGCAATCAAATTGTCACGCTTGCCTATACGACCGCAGGCCTCTCGATCTTGACCGAAGGCCGTGCCTTGGCGCGCGGCGGCGTGGGCGAAAGCATCGAAGTCATGAATCTTACATCGCGCAGCAAAGTCACAGGGCAAATTGGCTCGGATGGAATAGTGCGCGTTCTTCCCACCTCCTAAAGGACTTATCGATGCGATTGCCTATGATTTCTCTAGTTTTCTTAACGGCTTGTGGTGACCTTAGTCAGGTTGGCCGCGCTCCAAGCTTTACGCCGCTTGAGGGCAGCTATCAGCATCACGCGATGTATTCCAATTCGATGCCAGTCGAGTCTCTGCCCGCGGTGCCCACGGATGGTTCATCGCTTTGGACTGCTGGGCGCAGCTCTTTGTTCGGTGACCGGCGGGCGATGCGTCGTGGGGATATTCTCACTGTCGTGATTGAGATAAATGATAGCGCCGAGATGAAAAATACTTCTGGTCGGTCGCGGTCAGGCTCGCAATCGATGGGCGTGCCCTCTCTGTTCGGTTTGCCGCAAAGCCTGAACAAGGGCCTGCCTACTG
>NZ_DAIPZF010000067.1:0-5078 GCF_036782355.1 Cypionkella sp. | reverse complement strand
TCTTTATGAATACCCATCTGATCTCGGAAATCGCCAAGACCTGCACCAGCATCGCTGTGCTGTCGCATGGCAAACTGGTTTATCACGACCGGATCGAGGCCGTGACCGCCCGCTATGGCGACGATGCAGCTCTTGAAGAGCTTTATCTTTCGCTAACGCCGCAAGGCCGCCTGGCTGAGGTGGCGTGATGGCAGATGTCTCTCCCAACTGGCTGATCGCCAGCCAATCCGCCCGATTTGTGCTGCGAGAGCGCACGGTAGCCTTGCTGGCCGCGCTGTTCGTCGCCCTTGTTCTGATCTCTGCGTGGCTGGGTTGGTCGGCAACCTCGACAGTCGATCGCATCTATATCGACGCCGCAGCGTTCCTGAAGGCCACAGGTCAGCCCGTGCCGAGCAACCCCGTGCTTGATATCTCGCCGCTGTCGTTGATGCGCAATATGTCGGTCTATGTGGCGCTGATTGGGGCGCTGTCGGCAATTGTCATCGGCAACCGGCTGGTCAGCATAGACCTTAAGGCGGGGGTGCTGCCGCTGATTGGCATTCGGCCCATGCGCCGCAGCGCCTATGCGGATGGCAAGATCGCCGCCCTGCTTGGGCTGGTGCTGGCGTTGATCTGCGTGGCGGCGGTGATGGCTGTGGCGACCTTTTTGCTGCTGCCGACGGTCAGTTTGACGGGCCCGCAATGGCTGCAACTGGCGGGCTTCCTCGGGGTCAGCGCGCTTTACATGGCGTTCTTTGGCCTGATCGGTCTGGCCTCAGCCGCGTGGGCGAAATCGGAAACCGTGGGCCTTTTGTTGCCCGTCACGCTGTGGCTGACGCTGACCTTCATCCTGCCGCAGCTGACTGCGAACCTAAACCCCACGGCGGCGATCAACCCGATTTCTGCACTTGCGATCCCGCCTGACACCAGCTTTTTCCATTGGGCCGCACGGCTTTTGGGGCCCTTGTCCCTGGCGGATGCCTATAAATTCGCCTCGGCTAACCTGCTGGACTACCTGCCGCAGGGCATGGCCTCGCCTTCCTTTATTCCGCCTGTCGCAAATATCGCTCTTGCAACCGCCGCCGCAGCCTTTGTGGCTTGGCGCGCGCTGACGGGGCTAGCGATGACGCAAGGAGACTATGATGTCTGATTTCGCCCCCATCCGAACCATCGCCGCCAAAGACATTCGCGATGCGCTGCGGGACCGGTTTATCTTGATCGTCACCGCTTTCCTTGGTCTCGCCGCCGTGGTGGCGCTGCTGAGTGGCGCCATCGCCCTACGCAGTGACGTGGCCACCTACGAGGCCGCAAAGGCCACCCTGCTCTCAATCGGCAAGTCGGTTGACGGGCTGAAAGCGCCAGAGTTCTATCCCTTGCGGCTTTTGCGCGGGGCAATCGAGCAGATCGAGATCATCGGTGCCGCCATCGCCATTCTCATCGGTTATCGGGCAGCTGCAAGCGAGCGGGGGCGGCAAACCTTGTCGCTGATCCTGACGCGGCCTTTGCGCAATTGGCAGTTCGTGGCGGGCAAAATCCTCGCAGGTTTTGGATTGCTGGCGGCTGGTCTGGCAATCGTTCTGGGCGGCTTGGCCATGGTGCTGCACATGACGTCGGGCGTCGGTTTGGTCGGTGATGGTCTGGCACGGATCGGCATCGTGTGGGCAGTGGCGGTTGTCTATACCAGCTGCTTTTTCCTGCTGGGGTTCGTGCTGACGTTGCATATGAAGCAAAGCTCGCATGCGCTTTTGGCGGCCTTTGCGGTCTGGCTCTTGCTAGTGCTGATTGCGCCACAAATCGGCGACACGCTTGATCCTGACAACCAAGTCGCGGGTGGGGTGTTTGCGCAATTGCACATCGCCAAACCCGATCAGACTGAAATCATGAAGCGCTTTGCAACCTTCGAGTCGTTGCGAAACGGCATCGAAGTGGCCTCGGTCACTAAGCACTTTGAACGCTTCACTTTCGCAATCCTTGGCATCAAGGCGACCTACGCCGGCATGGCCATTGGACCTATCCTGACTGAAATGCTGGGCAACCTCGTCTGGATCCTCCTCACTGCCCTCGGACTTGGCAGCCTTGCCTTGGTCCTTCCTCTCAACCCCAACCGGCTTGCAAAAGCCTGATCTTTCAAAGGAAACCTCAAATGACTCTGAAGAAAAACATCACATCTCTTGCCTTGGCTTCGATCCTTGGCCTTTCGCTGGTAAGCCCAAGCCTGTCGCAAACCGCGACTGACAGCGATGGCGACGGGGTGCCGGATACTGCAGAAGTGTTATTGGGCACTGATCCGATGGTTGCCGATACCGATGGTGATGGTCAAAACGATCTGGCGGATGCTGACCCAACCTTTATGGCCAATCCCATCGACACTAGCGGCGCACCGGCTCCCTTTGCGATCAAAGAGGCCTTGGTCGAGAACAACTTTGATTACGCCGCCAACAAAACCGCCAATGATCACCTCGAACTCTTGGTCACAAATTCGGGCACGGCGCCTTTGACCGGCTTTTCAATCTACTATTCGATCAAGGATGGCGACAGCGGCAAGACCGAAGGCACCTTCCGCAAGCTGGACGGTTTCAGCCTGCCCGCAGGCGGTGAAGCGCGGATCCACTTTGACGATGGCGTGGTGGCCGGACATTTCCGCGCCAATCCCAACTCGATCTATACCACCAGTCAAGCCGCCAAGACCTTTACGGTCATGCTGAAAGCTGACGGCTTCGCGCCTGTGAGTGTTGAAATCGCCAAAGACAAAGGTGGCGCGGAAGCTGCCGACTGATAACCCAAGGGCGCTATCCAAATTCCGAAAGCGGCGGCCTTTGAATTGCAGGCCGCCGCCATTTTGAATATTGCGGGCAAACAAAACACTTCCCCTTCTACTGAGAAAACGCTTCGTTGCATTACCTGAAAGGCCTAGAATTAACCGATGAGACCTCAGATTTTGATCACGCTCCGCTCCATCCTGCCGGTTTTGATAGGTATTTTTCTCTTCGGGCTTGGTATTTATGCGTTGAACCACCTGATGCATTCTGTAGATCCGGCGCTGGTAAAGTCTCAGATACGATCAACTGCACCTCTCAGTTTGGCTTTGGCGACTGGGGCAACCGCAATCGGATACGCGGCATTGGTCGGCTATGATGCGCTCGCTCTGCAGTTCATTGGTAAGTCCCTGCCTAGGCCCATCGTGGCGTTGGGTGGTTTTTTGGGCTACGCCTTTGGCAATACCATCGGCGTAAGTGTGATCTCTGGCGGCGCTGTGCGCTTTCGCATCTACTCTGCTTATGGGTTGGACGCTTTTCAGGTTGCCACGGTTTCGGCCTACATCGCTGCGGCAATTGGCACTGGGCTGACTTTGATCGGCCTTGCGGCACTGGGTCTGCATCCGAATGTCATCCCTCAGATTTCGGCCTTTTCACCCAACCTCATCCGCTTTGGCGCTTTGGGACTTTTCCTGATCCTTGGCGGCGCTATCATGTTCGTTTCAGCCAGAGGCCTTCAGCTCAAGGTGGGGCGCATGAGTTTGCATCTGCCCGCGCCGCGAAGTCTGGCTGCACAACTTGCAATGACGCTGGTCGATGTGGTGGCGGCCGCTTTCGCGCTTTGGGTGCTGATGCCCGTTGGCACGCCGGATTTAAGCGCGTTCATTGCGATCTATGCGATTGCGACGATGGTGGGGGTCTTGTCGCATGTTCCGGGTGGTATTGGCGTCTTTGAAACGATCATCATCGGAACCCTGCCAGCAAGCGTGCCTGTCAGCGATGCCGCGGCAGCCTTGGTATTGTTCCGGATCATTTACTACCTTTTGCCTTTCGCGCTCGGCTTCATAGTGGTCTCGCTGAACGAAGCACGTCTGGCCAGCGGATTCATAGGGCGACTTCTCGGCGGGGTGTCGGCGGCCTCGCGTCCAAGGGCCGAGGCTTTGCATGGCTTGGCCCCCTCGCTCGCCGCTTTGGTGACCTTTGGCCTTGGCGTCTATATGCTCATGGTTTCGCTGATCCCTTCGGTGCAGAGCAGCGTGTTGAACGAAGGTGAGTTCGTCGCTGCCCTCGTTATCGAGGGCGGGACACTTCTATCGGCAATGATCGGTGTGGTTTTAATCATCCTGTCGCACGGGCTGGCGCGCCAGATAAAGGCCGCGTTTTATCTGACACTCTTGGCCCTTGGCATCGGCACGATTGCCGCGCTGATGAATGATTTCAGCATCGAAGCTGCGGCCATTCTGATGACGGGCTTTGCGCTTTTGCTGCCCTTCGCGGGCGGATTTAATCGACAGGCCAAACTGACCGAAGGCATATTTAGCCTCCGCTGGTTTGCGCTGGTCTTCGGTGCTGGCATTGCCGCGCTTGGATTTTTCTTTTTCCTGCACCGCGCAACACCCTATTCAAACGATCTGTGGACCACCCTTGCACATGGCGCCAATACGCCGCGCGCGCTTCGGGCCGGGCTGCTGGCCTCGGCTTTGCTGATGGCATTCACGATCTTTATCGCGCTGCGTCCGGTGCGACGGAGGTCTGCCTCGGCAACCGAACCCGCAAGCCTTGAAGCGATCTCGACGATCCTATCTCAATGGCCCGTGCCGCACGGTTGCCTCGCCTATTCGGGCGACAAGCAGTTTGTCTTTTCAGACTCGGGCAAATCGTTCCTGATGTATGGCCGGCAAGGCGCGCGCTTTGTGGCCTACGGCGATCCGATCGGAGAGCCCGCCGAATTGGCCGATCTGTGTTGGGCCTTTGTCGATCTGGCGCGCAGGGCAAACGGCAAAGCGCTGTTTTACGAGGTCGGCAACCAGAACCTGCCGCTCTTTGTCAGCTTGGGGTTCGGGCTGCACAAAGTTGGCGAAGAGGCCGTGATCAGCTTGCAAGAGTTCAATCTTAGCGGCGCGAATTTCAAATCCATGCGTTCGGCCCACAACAAGCGCGAGCGTGAGGGTCTTGCGATGACAATTGTGCAACCGCCGCATTCAGAAGCTTTGCTGACTGAATTGCAAACAATCTCGGATCTTTGGCTTAGCGGTAAGGCGGTGAGTGAAAAGGGTTTTTCGGTCGGGCGTTTTGATGTCGCCTATCTCAACCGTTTTCCCATCGCGCTTGTCCGCCGCGAGG
>NZ_DAIPZF010000066.1:0-5414 GCF_036782355.1 Cypionkella sp. | reverse complement strand
ACCCGCCCGGCTGGATTTCGACAAAATTGCCGCCCAGCAGACCTTCCGAGGAAATCAAAATCGCCGAGTCGTCGGGCAGTTGGATGGATTTATCTATTGCGATAGTGGCATCGGCGTAAAAGCTTTGCGGGTTCAACGTCAGCTTGGTGATGCTGCCGATCTTGACCCCCGCGAGCCGCACATCCGAACCCGGCGTGATGCCTTCAACCGAGCGGAATGAGGCGTGCAGCTCGTAAGTGCCGCCTGAGGCCGCACCGCGCCCGCCGCTTGCATAGACCAAAAATCCAATAGCCGCCGCCAGAACAGCCGCTCCTGCCAAAATCTCTGCGCGATTCTCGGCCATTATTCGGGCTGCCACGCCTCGTAATCCTGCCGGCGCGCAGGAGCCGCGGCACGGATCGAGCCAGCCGGCGCATAGGCCGCAGCCGTGCCGGTCAGATTTTCAGAATGCGGCTTTTCCCAAGCTTTATGCTTGAGCGGGGCTTTGGTGGGCGGCTGATCCCAAGTGAAATGCAGCCAGCCATGCCAATCGGGCGAGACCCGGCTTGCCTCGGATTCGCCGTTATAGATCACCCAGCGACGCTTGGTATCTGCGGTCTGGTAATAGATATTGCCCTGCTCATCCTCGCCGACCTTTTGGCCTTTGCGCGCGGTATAGATCTGGGTGCCAAGGGTTTGGCTGTTCCACCAGGTCAGCAGTCGCTTGAGGAAATACATCAGAGCCTCCGATATCATTTGCCTTGATATGGCCGAAACTGCGGCAGAGGTCCAGTGGCCTTGGCACTTTGGCGCAAAGAACCGCTGCAAATGCAGCCTAAATTTAAAAAACAAAACGGCGAGCCAATGGCCCGCCGTTGTTTTTCGCGGCGTCAGGTGTCAGCCTGCTGTTGCGGGTTTTTTCTTCTCGGTTTCGGTCAGCACCAACAAGGGTTTTGCACCTTTGTTCACGCATTCTTCATTAACCACGATCTCTTCGACGCCTTCCATGCCCGGCAGTTCGAACATGCTGTCCAACAAGATATCTTCCATGATCGAGCGCAGGCCACGCGCGCCGGTTTTGCGCGCAATCGCCCGTTTCGCAATCGCAGTCAGCGCATCGGCGGTAAAGGTCAGCTTGGTGCCCTCGATCTCGAACAGGCGCTGATATTGTTTGACCAAAGCGTTCTTCGGCTCGGTCAGAATGATCATCAGCGCAGATTCGTCCAAATCGGTCAGGGTCGCAATCACTGGCAAACGGCCGACAAATTCGGGGATAAGGCCGAACTTCAGCAGATCTTCCGGCTCCAGCTCCATGAACAATTCGCCAGCACCGCGCGCCTCTGGGTCTTTGACATCAGCGCCAAAACCAATAGCCGAGCCCTTACCGCGCTGTGCGATGATCTTTTCCAGACCAGCAAAAGCCCCACCGCAGATGAACAGAATATTGGTGGTGTCCACTTGCAGGAATTCTTGCTGCGGATGCTTGCGCCCGCCCTGCGGCGGCACCGAAGCAACCGTGCCTTCCATGATCTTCAACAGCGCTTGCTGCACCCCCTCGCCCGAGACATCGCGGGTGATCGAGGGGTTGTCAGATTTGCGGGTGATCTTATCAACTTCGTCGATATAGACGATGCCGCGCTGGGCGCGTTCAACATTATATTCCGAAGCCTGCAACAGCTTTAGGATAATGTTTTCAACGTCTTCGCCCACATATCCCGCTTCGGTCAGCGTGGTTGCATCTGCCATTGTGAAGGGCACATCCAAAATCCGCGCCAGCGTTTGGGCAAGCAAAGTCTTGCCGCAGCCGGTCGGGCCAATCAGCAAGATGTTGGATTTTGCCAGTTCGATATCGGTTTTGCTGGCGTGGTTCAGACGCTTGTAATGGTTATGAACCGCGACTGAAAGCACGCGCTTGGCATGCATCTGACCGATCACATAATCGTCCAACACCTTGCAGATGTCGCGCGGTGTCGGCACGCCATCCGTGGTTTTCATCCCTGCTGTCTTGGTTTCTTCACGGATGATATCCATGCACAGTTCGACGCATTCATCGCAGATGAAAACCGTCGGACCGGCGATCAGCTTCCGAACCTCATGCTGGCTTTTGCCGCAGAAGGAACAGTAAAGCGTGTTTTTGCTGTCGCTGCCGGTGGTATTCGCCATGGGTATCCTCTGACCTGCGCCTATAAGAGGCGATCTTTGGGAAGTTTAGGCCAAGGCCCGCCCCTCTACAATCCGAAAACGCCCCCGATTTGCATCGGGGGCAAAAGCCTTATTTCACTTCGTCAACTTTGGTGCGGTTTTCCAAAATCTCGTCAATCAGACCCCAAGCTTTGGCATCTTCGGCCGACATGAAATTATCCCGCTCAAGGGCTGCCTCGACCGTGTCATAATCATTGCCGGTGTGTTTGACATAAATCTCGTTCAAACGGCGCTTCAGCTTTTCGGTTTCGCGCGCGTGGATCATGATATCTGTCGCTTGGCCCTGATAGCCGCCCGAAGGTTGGTGCACCATGACGCGGCTGTTTGGCAGCGAAAAACGCATGCCCTTTTCGCCCGCTTGCAGCAGCAAAGACCCCATCGAGGCCGCCTGCCCGATCACAAGCGTCGAGACCTTGGGGCGGATGTATTGCATCGTGTCATAGATCGACAGACCCGAGGTCACAACGCCGCCTGGGCTGTTGATATACATCGAGATTTCCTTCGAGGGATTCTCGGCCTCGAGGAACAAAAGCTGGGCGCAGATCAGGCTCGACATGCCGTCATGCACAGGGCCTGCCAGAAAAATGATCCGCTCTTTCAGCATGCGGCTGAAAATATCATAGGCCCGCTCGCCGCGGCTGGTCTGTTCAACCACCATAGGCACGAGGGTGTTCATGTAGTGTTCAACAGGATCGCGCATAAAACTTGCCTCTTTGGTCCGTGAAAGTGGTATTAACGCTGGATGGTTTCCAGAGTCTTAGTTGCGCGCGCCAGAGGGTGCAAGGGCAGCTTGTCGCGAAGTTTTCTGACAATGGCGCGGTCAGCGGGGGGATGCAACCGCCCAAGCGATCACATTTGTCATCGCGCCAGAGAAAGTTCGGCCCGCAGCCCGCCCAAAGCCTCGCTTTTGCTTAGGCGCAATTCGCCGCCATGGCTGCGCGCGATATCGGCGGCAATCGACAGACCTAAGCCGACACCGCCGCCTTTATTAGGGTCGCGCGCGGCATCCAAACGCTCAAAAGGTTCCAGCGCCAGCTCGCGTCGATCTGCCGCAATCCCCGGCCCGTCATCTTCCACCACAAACCGCAGCGAGCGATCGGTGAAGATCACACTCACCTCAGCGCGCTTGCCATAGCGCACTGCATTGCCTAGCAGATTCTCCAGCGCCCGCGTCACCGCTTGCGGCCGCAGCTTCATCGCGCCGGGTGACTGCACCTGCCCCAGATCGACCGGCTGCTGCATCCGCCGCGCATTCTCGACCAAGCGCTGCGCAAGCGTTGCAGGATCGACCAATTCGGTCTCTTCCATCGCATCGCCGCGCGCAAAGGCCAGAAACTCGCTGACCAACCGCTCCATATCCTGCACATCTTGTTGCAGGGCGCGGGTTTCCTCGTCTTCGGGCAGGAACGACAGCCCCAGCTTTAACCGTGTCAAAGGCGTGCGCAGATCATGGCTGACACCCGACAGCATCAGCGTGCGGGTCTCGATCTGCCGCTCGATCCGGGCGCGCATGTTCAAAAACGCCACCCCCGCTGCACGCACTTCGGTCGCCCCGCGCGGGCTATAGGGGAGGGTCTGGCCCTTACCAAAGGCCTCGGCTGCAAGTGCAAGACGCGTGATCGGCGTCAGCTGATTGCGCAAGAAAATATAGGCGATAAAGGTCATCAACCCCGAGGTGAACACCATCCAGACCAAAAGCTGATGCGGATTGGTCGCCGAAACCCGCGTCCGCGCCAAGGACACCCGCACGGGGCCCCATTTGGTATCGAAATAGGCCTGCACCAAGGCCGAGTTCGAGGTCAGATCCACGGCAAAAACCCCGCCCAGCCGCGCGCGCAGGGTCAAGATCACCCGCCTGCCCGAATAATCCAGAAACCCGCGGCTGTCGGCTGCGGGCACTGCCTCGGCGGGCAGGCTGACCTGAAGCTGCAAATCCGACGCCAGTTGAGCAATCGCCGCCTGTGCGTTGGTCATATCCGGCGCCTTGGCAACGCGGTCCAGCAGCGCGCTGATCTCGATGGCGACCCCCGAGGTCATCTGCTCGGTCACCGCTTCAAAGTGACGCTGGATAAAGGCAATCGAAACCGTCACCTGCACCACGATCACTGGCAGAACCAGAATCAGAACAGCCCGACCAAACAGGCTTCGCGGAAGAAGGGACTTGAGGCGCGGATGCATGCGCGCAACACTAGCGCCAGCCCAGCCGCAAGGAAAGTCCGCATGCAGCGCAAAAGCCAAATCACCAAGATCAGCCCGCAGATCACCTGCCTGCGCGCCGACAATCCATCGCCGATGACGGGCACAGGCACCAACAGCTATCTGCTGCGAGGGACCAAGGGCGCGGTGCTGATCGACCCCGGCCCCGATCTTGACCCCCATCTTGAGGCGATTCTGCACCAGATTGGCGAAACGCGACTTGTGGCGATTCTGATCACCCATGCGCATCTGGACCACAGCGCACTTGCCCCCCGCCTTGCCAAAATCAGCGGCGCGCCGATGCTTGCAGCGGGCGCAGTCTGGGAAGGACGCTCTGACATGATGCAGCGTCTTGCCGCCTTGGGGCTGGATGAGGCGGGCGAAGGGCTGGATCACAGCTTTGTGCCCGATCAACGCATCCGCGACGGCCAAACGCTGCACCTTGCCGGACTAAACATAACCGTCATCGCCACGCCCGGCCACCTATCGGGGCATCTCAGCTTTGCCCTTGGCCAAACGCTGTTCAGCGGCGATCATGTGATGGGCTGGTCGACCTCGCTGGTCTCGCCACCCAGCGGCGATATGAGGGCCTATATGGCCTCGCTTGCCAAGCTGCAAACCCAAGGCTGGCAGGTGTTTCTGCCCGGCCATGGCGCCCCCGTTAGCGACCCCGCCGCGAGGCTGGCCGAGCTGATCGCCCACCGCCAAGCCCGCGAGCGCGCAGTCTTGGAAAGCCTTGCCCAAGCCCCCAATACCGCAGCGGCACTTGCCCAAGCAATCTACACCCAGACCCCGCCTGCGCTCTTTCCAGCCGCAAGCCGCAACATCCTCGCGCATCTTATTGATCTGCATGAAAGAAACCTTATTCGCCCCCAAGGCGCACTGACCAGTGAGACGGTTTTCGAATTGATTTAACCGCGACGTCATTTTTCTTCACGCCCCCCCTTTACGCCCCCGAAACCCCTTGCTATAGACCCCCTCGTGTTCCGGCGTAGCTCAGCGGTAGAGCAGTTGACTGTTAATCAATTGGTCGTAGG
>NZ_DAIPZF010000065.1:0-5510 GCF_036782355.1 Cypionkella sp. | reverse complement strand
AGGACGACATCATCCGCTACGAAGATGTCTATGCCCGTGGCCAAGGCGCGAAGGGTTAAACCGCGACCTCATACCCCAAGCCCATGGCGCGCGCCCTTTCGACAACTTTGGCCGCCACCGCCAGATCTTGCAGCGCCACGCCTGTGCCATCAAACAGCGTCACCGCATTTTCAGACGGCCGCCCCGCGTGGCGGCCGATCAGCACATCGCCCAGCGTGGTGATCGCCTGCGGTTGCAGCAGGCCTGCGGCCACCGCGTGTTGTGCCTCGCCTATCGTCACGGATTGCGCCACCTCGTCGGTAAAGACCGCAGCGCGCGCAAGCAAGCTGGCCTCGACCTCTTGCTTGCCCTTGGTGTCGGTGCCCATGCAAGCCAGATGCGTGCCCGCGCGCACATGGGCGTTCAGCACCGAGGCCGCAGGGGCCGAGGTGATGGTGATGATGACATCGGCCTCGGCGCCCAATTGCTCCAGCGTCACCGCTTGAAACGGCAGGCCCAGATCGGCGGCAATCGCTGCAAGGTTTGTCAACATTTCGGGGTGCAGGTTCCACGCCACCACCTTTTCAAACTGGCGCACCCTTGCGGCGGCGCGCAGTTGAAACCCCGCCTGATGGCCTGCGCCAACCATGCCCAGCACCCGCGCGTCGCGCCGCGCCAGCCGGTCGATCGACAGCGCCGAGGCTGCCGCCGTGCGCAGCGCTGTCAGCAGATTGCCCCCCACCATAGCTTGCGGCCGGCCGGTTTCGGGGTCGAACAGAAAGATCGAGGATTGGTGGTTGATCATCCCGCGCGCGGCATTGCCGGGGAAATAGCCGCCCGCCTTGACGCCCAGCTGCCCGCCCAGCCGATCCAGCCCCGATTTAAAGCCATATTGCCGGCCTTCCCCCAAAGCCTCGCGCACCACCGGAAAGTTATAGGCCTGCGCCATGGCCATGGCTTTGAAGCAGGCCTCTACCGCGTCAAAGGCATCTTGCGGCGACAGCAGGTCGGCGATCAGGGCTTCGGGGATGATCAACATAGCGTGGTTCCTTTCAACAGCTTTAATAGGCCTTGCCGCGTGCCGAAACCGGCCAGACCACCTCGACCCGGCCATTGCGCAGGCCGACATACCAGTCATGGACGTTGCAGGTCGGGTCGCAATGCCCCGGCACCAGCCGCAGCTTGTCGTTCACCTTCAGAACGCCGGCCAAATCTTCGACCACGCCGTGTTCATCGCTGCATTTGATGTATTTCACATCGGTGCGGCCAAAGACCACCGGCAGGCCCGAGTCCACCGATTGCACCTTAAGCCCTGCATCGACAATGGCCTTATCGGCCTTGGCATGGCTCATCACCGAGGTCAGCAGGAACAGCGCATTCTCCCATTCTCCCTGATCAATGCGCTGGCCGTCCTTATCCAGAATGCGGCCATAGTCGGCATCCATAAAGGCGTAAGACCCGGCCTGAAGTTCGTTGTAAACGCCCGAGTTTCCTTCAAAGTAATAGCTGCCGGTGCCCGCGCCGCCAACGATGTCACAGTCAAGCCCCACCGCCTGAAGCCCCTGAACCGCCGCGCGCACCTGTTCAATTGCGATCGTGGTCTTGGCCATGCGGTCGGCGTAAAGATCCAAGTGCTGCATGGCGCCCTGATAGGCCTGAATGCCTGCAAATTTCAGCCCAGCGGCGGCGTCAATCGCAGTGGCAATCGTCACCACAGCTTCGGTCGTGGTCACGCCGCAGCGGCCCGCGCCGCAGTCGATCTCGACCAAGCATTCAATCGTGGTGCCATGGCGGGCTGCGGCCTCGGACAGGTCTTTCACGTTGTCCAGATCGTCAACGCAGACGATGGTACGCGCGCCCAGTTTTGGCAGACGCGCCAGCCGGTCGATCTTGGCCAAATCGCGCACTTGGTTCGAGACCAGCACATCCTTGATCCCGCCACGCGCAAAGACCTCGGCCTCGCTGACCTTTTGGCAGCAGACGCCACAAGAGCCGCCCAGCCGCTCTTGCAGCAGCGCCACATCGACGGATTTGTGCATCTTGCCATGCACGCGGTGGCGCACGCCCATCTGTTTGGCAGCGTTGCCCATCTTGATGATGTTGCGCTCTAGCGCATCCAGATCCAGCACAAGGCAAGGCGTCTGGATGTCGGCTTCGGCCATGCCCGGCAGCGCGGGAATGTCATAGCCGACCTCAAGCCCGTCAAAGGTGAAAGCTTTGTTCATGGTATCCTCCTAGCCCTGCATCCAAGGCAATTTATCCAGATCGACGTTGCCGCCAGTGACGATCAGGCCAATCTTTTGGCCCTGAAACAGCTGAGGGTTTTTCAAGATCGCGGCCAAGGGCACGGCGCTTGAGGCCTCGACGATGATCTTCATCCGCTTCCAGATCAGCTTCATCGCCTCGACAATCTCGTCTTCGGAAACCGTCAGAATATCGCTGACATGGCTTTGCACGAAATGCCATGTCAGATCTTTCAGCGGCACCTTCAGCCCGTCGGCCACGGTTTCGGGCGCATCATCGGCGATGATATGCCCGGCCTTAAAGCTGCGATAGGCGTCGTCGGCCTGCTCGGGTTCGGCGGCATAGATCTTGATCTGCGGCGCGATGGTCGAAAGCGTCAGGCATGTGCCCGAAACCATGCCACCGCCGCCAATTGGCGCGATCACCGAGGTAAGCCCCGCGACCTGCGCATTCAGCTCGCGCGAGGTGGTGGCTTGGCCTGCAATCACTCGTGGGTCGTTATAGGGATGCACAAACTCGGCCCCAGTTTCCGCCAGCACCTCGGCAAAAACCGCCTCGCGGCTAGAGGTTGAAGGCTCGCATTCAATCACCCGCCCGCCATAGCCGCGCACCGCGTCTTTCTTGGCTTGCGGCGCTGTGCGCGGCATCACCACGGTGCAGGGAATGCCGCGCCGACTGGCGGCATAAGACAGGCACAGCCCGTGGTTGCCCGACGAATGGGTGGCAACCCCCTTGGCCGCCTGCGCATCGCTCAGCCCAAACACCGCATTCGAGGCACCACGCGCCTTAAACGCCGCGGCTTTTTGAAAGTTCTCGCATTTAAAATAGATCTCGGCCCCCGCCATGGTGTCGATAAAGCTTGAGGTCAGCACCGGGGTTTCGTGGATATAGGGCTTGATGCGCGCATGCGCGTCCTGAACGTCTTGGTACGTTGGAATATACATTGCTGCCTCCTTAGACCGCTGTCGCGCGGTAATAGTTTTGCGCCGCGGCCACGCCGGACCCCAGCGGAATGTCCCAGCCCAGATCGGCCATGCACATCTCGGCCGTGGCAAGACCCGCCAGCATCATCACATCGGTCAGCATCCCCAGATGGCCGATGCGGAACACCTTGCCCGCGACCTCGCCCAAGCCCACCCCAAAGGCGACGCCGTATTTCTGGGCTGCCAGCTGCACCAGATCGGTGCCGTTCTTCCCCTCGGGCACCACCACGGCTGTGACGGTATCGGAATACAGATCCGGCGAGGCTGCGCAGGGCTGCAAGCCCCAAGCCGCAATCGCGCGGCGCACGCCTTCGGCAATGCGGTGATGGCGGGCGAAAACGGCCTCTAGGCCCTCTTCCTCCAGCATCTCGACCGCGCGGGCCAGCCCTGCGATCAGCCCCACAGGCGGGGTATAGGGAAAGCCGCCGCTGGCATTGGTGCGGATTTGGTCGGCAAAATCAAAGAAGGTGCGCGGCAGGCGCGCGGTCTGCATCGCCGCCAAAGCCTTGGGGGAAACCCCAAGGATCGCCAGACCTGCGGGCAGCATAAAGCCCTTTTGGCTGCCGGTGACTGCCACATCGACCCCCCAGCCCGCCATATCAAAAGGCATCGAGGCGATGGAAGACACCCCATCCACCAAAAACAGCGCCGGATGCTGGCTTGCCTGCATCGCGCGGCGAATGCCCGCGATATCAGACCGCACGCCGGTTGCGGTTTCGTTATGCGTGGCCAGAACGGCCTTGATCTTATGGCCCGTGTCCGCGCGCAGGGCGGCTTCGATTGCGGCCAGCGGCGCGCCCTGACCCCAAGGCGTTTCAATCACCTGCACCGTCAGACCGTGGCGCTGGCACAGATCAATCCAGCGATGCGAAAACATGCCAAAGCGCGGTGCAAGCACGGTGTCGCCGGGGCTTAGGGTGTTGCTGATCGCAGCCTCCCAGCCGCCGGTGCCGGTCGAGGGCAGGATAAATACCTCGCCCTCGGTCATCCGCAAAATCCGCTTCACGCCTGCGACAGCGGGGTGAAACATCTTGCCAAATGCCGGTGAGCGATGGTCCAGCGTCGGCACAAAGCAGGCTTTGCGCAGCTCTTCAGGCATATTGGTTGGGCCGGGGATAAAAACAGGATTCTGCGATGACATGGGACGCCCCTTTGGTTGCTGCAGCCACCCTAGCGCCAGCCTTTCCGCATCACAATTTTTTTGAAATATTTTTTCAGAAATGATATAAAGGAGAAAGTTAAGTGATAACAGTGCTTTGCGTTTTTCGCCTTTTAGGAGCAGCAGATGACAGAACGTCGCCAAAGGGGCCGCCCTCGCGGGTTTAACGACACCTCGGAACAAAACACCATCCAATCGCTTGACCGCGCGGTGACGGTTTTGCAGTCGCTTGCGCAGGGCGATGGGCCGACGCTGACGCAATTGGCGGAACGGCTGGACCAATCGCCCGCCACGCTTTACCGCGTGCTGTCTACCCTTGCGGCGCGCGGCATGGTCGAGGCCGATCCGGTCGAGCAAACCTGGTATATCGGCCCGCATGCCTTTCAGATCGGCTCGTCGTTTTTGCGCCGCACCAGTTTGGTCGAACGCGCCCGCCCCTATCTGCGCAGCCTGATGGAAACCACCGGCGAGACCGCAAATCTGGGGGTGGATCGGCAGGATCAGACGCTGTTTCTGGCGCAGGTTGAAACCCATGCGACGATCCGGGCGTTCTTTCCGCCGGGCACGCAGTCGCCGCTTTATGCCTCGGGGATCGGCAAGGCGATGATGGCGCAGTTCAGCCCAGCGCGGCTCAAGGCGCTGCTGGAGCGCAGCACCCTGACCCGCTTTACCGCCACCACGCTGACCGACCCCGCCGCGATCTACCAAGATTTGGCCGAGATCCGCCGGCGCGGCTATGCGATTGACGATGAGGAACGCACCGAAGGCATGCGCTGCGTCGCCGCCGCGATCTTTAACGCGCCGGGAGATCCGATTGGCGGCATCTCGGTTTCAGGCCCCTCGGGGCGGATGAGCGCGCAGGTCATCGCCAAAGCCGGCGCCCTGGTCCACGAGGCGGCGGCCCAGATCACCCACAGCTTGGGCGGTGGGTCGGGGGCCAGCCGCTAACCCAAGGGGCGGCCACGTTCCGCCCTTTGGGTCGATCTACATATTTTTATGTGAATGGCCCAGAGCTGCCTGTTGGCACAACGTTTTTTATACATCAGTGCGGCCCGTCGAAGCGGCCATTGGTGCATGGTGCAGCATTTTTGTTGGCTGAAACGTCGGTGTAGGGATTTTTCCGACCTTCGCTGTTGCAGTGCAAA
>NZ_DAIPZF010000064.1:0-7728 GCF_036782355.1 Cypionkella sp. | reverse complement strand
CTCCCCATATCAATGCCCTGCGCAACCAGAGGCCACACCATGAAATCCAATACGCTTAAACTCGCCATCGCCGCGCTGATCGGCCTCGCCATCATCGGCGGCGATATGCTGGTCTCGCTCTAACCCTTCATCTGTCTCTAAATATCCCACGGGGGAAGCGCCGCAGGCGCTGGGGGTGTGAAACCCCCAAGCCCGGTTTGAGCAAGCCTCTTCCCCCCAAGTCTTTGCCCTGCTACCTCTGCACCAAGGGGGAGCTATGGCAATTTCTGACAACCTGCGCGGCGCGCTTTATATGAGCCTGTCGATGTTCTCCTTTACGGTGAATGACACCTTTATGAAGGCGGTCACCCAGACGCTGCCGCTGTTCCAGACCATAGCGCTGCGCGGCATAATTGCGCTGATCGGCCTTACTTTAATCGCCTGGGCGACGGGGCAGTTGCGCTTTGACATGTCACGCCGGGATGCCAAGCTGATTTCGCTGCGCTCGGCGGCTGATGTGATCGCCACCATCCTATTTTTAACGGCTTTGCAACACATGCAATTGGCTAATCTTTCTGCGATTATTCAGGCGATGCCGCTTGCGGTCACGCTCGGTGCCGCGCTTTGGTTCAAAGATCAGATCGGCTGGCGGCGGATGACGGCGATTTTGATCGGCTTTGTCGGCGTGGTCATCATCATCAGCCCTGGAAGCGAGGGTTTTGATGGCTGGTCGCTTTTGGGGCTTGGCTCGGTGCTGGCGATTGTGGTGCGCGATTTGTCGGTGCGGCCGCTGTCGCGCGAGGTGCCTTCGATCATGGTTGCCTTGGGCGCAGGGGCTGCGGTCTTTGCCATGGGTCTGTTCGGCTCGGCCTTTCAGGGCTGGCAGCCGGTGACGGCTGTGCAAGGCGCGCAGATCGGCGGCGCTGGGGTGATGCTGACGCTGGGCTATCTGAGTTCAGTGACCGCGATGCGGGTGGGCGATATCGGCTTCGTCGCCCCCTTCCGCTACAGCTCACTGCTTTGGGCGATTTTGCTGGGCTGGGTGTTTTTTGCCAATCTGCCGCCGCTGCATGCGGTGGTCGGCGCGGCGATTGTGGTGGCGACTGGCATCTATACCCTGCTGCGCGAGCGGAAATTGCGTCAGCAAGCCCGCGCGCGTGCCTGATCATTTGCAAGCAAGGGGCGGCTGGCCTATAGAGACCCGAACCTTGACCTGCCGCTGGCTGGAAATCCTATGACTCAAATCTCTGTCGTCATTCCGGCCCGCAATGAGGCCGAGAATATCATCACCTTGGTCGAAGATATTGATCGCGCGTTGGCCGCCTTGGGCGGCTTCGAGATTATCGTCGTCGATGATGCCTCGACCGATGCTTCGGTGGCAGTTCTCCGCAAGCGGGCGCAAAGCATGCCGCATCTGCGGGTGCTGACGCATGATCGCTCGGGTGGGCAATCGGCTGCTGTGCATTCGGGGGTGCTGGCGTCGCGCGGCGCGGTAATTTGCACGCTTGATGGCGATGGGCAGAACCCTGCCGAGGAGTTGCCGCATCTTTTGGCGCCGATCCTTGGCGATGCGACAGGACGCATTGGCCTGGTGGCCGGCCAGCGCGTGGCGCGGCAGGACACTTGGTCTAAAAAGGCCGCATCAAAGTTTGCCAATGGTCTGCGCGGTTGGATGTTGCAAGACGGCACCCGTGACACCGGCTGCGGACTTAAGGCGTTTCGGCGTGAGGCCTTTCTGGCGCTGCCCTATTTCAACCATATGCACCGCTATCTGCCGGCGCTGTTTGCGCGCGATGGCTGGGCGATTGCCCATGTCGATGTCACCCATCGGGCACGCGGGGCGGGGCGGTCGAATTATTCCAACCTGCAACGCGCGGCGGTCGGGGTGGTGGATCTGATCGGTGTGGCTTGGCTGCTGCGCCGCCGCAAGATCTCGACCGTGCTGCCGGATGATTTAAGATGATGCATGAACTTCTCAGCAAATTTGGTGCAGGCAGCACGGGTGATGCGGTTTGGCTGCTGGTGGGCCTGCTGGGGCAACTTGCGTTTACCGCTAGGTTTATCGTGCAATGGGTCGCATCCGAGCGCGCGAAAGCTTCGGTGATGCCGGTGGCGTTTTGGTATCTGTCGATCGTCGGTGGGTTGGTGGTTTTGGCCTATGGCATTCATAAGCTGGATCTTGTGATCATTCTGGGGCAACTGCCCGGCGTGGTGGTCTATAGCCGCAATCTGTGGCTGATCCGCAAGGGCAAGCATGTCGCGGGCTGAAGCGGGCTGGTTCCGCCCGGCCTTGCTGATCGTCTTGGCGCTGACATTTGCGCGGTGGGCGCTGCTGCTGCTAGACCGCACCGATCTTTATGTTGACGAGGCGCAATACTGGCTTTGGGGCCAAGAATTTGCTTTCGGCTATTATTCAAAACCACCGCTTATTGGCTGGCTGATTGGCGCTTTCACGGCCTTGGCGGGCAGTGATGCGCCATTTTGGGTGCGGATGCCCGGGGCGGCTCTGCATGGGGCAACGGCGCTGATCTTGGCCGCTTGGGCCGCGCGCTGGATGGGTCGGCGCGAGGCGGTGCTGACGGCGGCGGTCTATGCCAGCCTGCCGATGGTGGCGCTGGGAAGTTTGCTGATATCGACCGACACCGTGATGGCGCCGTTTTACGCCGCAGCGCTTTATTTCTTTGCGCGGTTGACTGAAGCGCGCGCGCCGCGGTTTGCGCTGCTGGCAGGGGTGGCGATTGGCGCTGCCTTTATGGCGAAATATGCGGCGGTGTATTTTCTGATCGGGGTGGCGCTGATCCAGATTGCGCCGGCCTACCGCATTGGCTGGCGCAATGGCGCGTTGATGCTGGCCGGCTTTGCGGCGGTGATTTCGCCAAATATCTGGTGGAACCTAAGCCACAAGCTGACGACCTTTTCGCATACGGTGGATAATGTCGGCTGGCTGCGTGGGGGGGCGGCGCTGCATCCTGCGGGGATGGCCGAGTTTCTGGTCTCGCAAGCGGCGGTGATTGGGCCGGTGGTATTGATCGCCATGCTGATCGGGCTGCGCCGGGTTCCTGCGATGGCGGCCTTTGTGCTGCCGCCCTTGGCGGTGGTGACGGTGCAGGCCTTGTTGGGAACCGCGCAGGCCAATTGGGCGCTGGCCGCCTATTTCGCCGGAACGGTGCTGGCGGTGCAGGTTCTGCGCGGGCATCCGCGCTGGTTGATCGCGTCTTTTGCGGTGAATGCAGTGGTCTGCCTTGGATTGCCGCTGCTGACGATCTTTACCGCGCTGACCTTTCCCAATGGCAAGCCGCTGCTGGATCGCCAGCTGGGTCGCGTGCAGATGAGCCAGCAGATCATTGCGCTGGCGCATCAGAATGGCGATCTGCCGGTGCTGGCGATGCCGCGCGATATTCTGGCGGATCTGTTTTACACGGGTGCCGGATCTGGCCTGACGTTCTATGCGCCGCGCCCAAATGGCCGCGCGCAGAACCACTATGAACAGCGCTATCCGCTGCCGCTTGGGCTGACGGGCAAGCTGCTTTTGATCACCGCCGCGCCACCTGCCTGTGCAGGGCCTGCCTTACCGCTTCAGGCGCAGGGTGGGGCCTATGCCAAATGGCATCTTGCGGCCTATGTTGTGGAGGCCGCTTGTGTTGAACCTTGACCGCCTGATCGTGGCGCTAATCGCTGCCTCGGCGCTTGTGCTGCTGGTCTTTGGCATCTGGCCGCAGCTGGATCTGCGTGTGGCGGGTTATTTTTACGATGGCGCCCAGTTTCCGGTCGACCATAACGCCCTGATCCTGCGGTTGCGCTATCTGGTTTGGGATGCGACGCTGGTGATGCCGCTGATTGCGCTGGCGCTGCTGCTGGTCACCGGGATCTGGCGGCGCAAACTGGTGCTGGCGGCGCGTGGCTGGGGCTTTGTGCTGGCGCTGTTTCTGCTGGGGCCGGGGCTTTTGGTCAATGCGATCCTAAAGCAATATTGGGGCCGCGCGCGTCCCTATGATGTGGTCGAGTTTGGCGGGCAGGCGCAGTTTACCCCTGCCTATCAGATCGCCGATCAATGCGCGGCGAATTGTTCATTCGTGTCTGGCGAAGGCTCGGGGGCTATGGCCTTGGCGATCTCGCTTTGGCTGATTCTATGGGTTTTGCGCCACCGGCTGCCGCGCGCGCTGTTTTGGGCGGGGCAGGGCGGCACTTTGCTGGTCTTGGGCTTTGCCGGCTGGCAACGCGTCGCCTCGGGCGGGCATTTTCTGTCTGACGTATTGCTGTCGTGGCTTTTTGTTGCGCTGGTGGCGGCAGTTTTGGCGCGTTTCATGCGTCCTTTGGCAGCACCGCGCCGCTAGGCCCTGCGGCTGTTGACAAGCACCGCGACTCCCTCTATCAGCCCGCTCACTTGGGGTAGTCTCTTCGGATTTTGCCACTCGTGAACTTGATGTGGTCATGATCCGGGCGCAAGCCTCGATCCTCTGGAATTCCACCGCGCTGCCCCCTTCGGGAGGTGGTTCGGTTTTATCGTTTTATGGATATGCCATAAAATGACGTCGAGAAGCAGTGTCCCGAGGTTTCGGGGCGAGTATTGACAGAGCAACACGGGGTACGTGAATGCCAACTATTCAACAGCTGATCCGCAAACCGCGGTCACCAGTCGTGCGGAAGACCAAGTCGCAACACTTGGAATCCTGCCCGCAAAAGCGTGGGGTTTGTACCCGCGTTTACACCACCACACCGAAAAAGCCGAACTCTGCTATGCGGAAAGTCGCAAAAGTGCGCCTGACCAACAGCTTCGAGGTTATCTGCTATATTCCGGGTGAAAAGCACAACCTTCAGGAACACTCTGTGGTTCTGATCCGCGGCGGTCGCGTAAAAGACCTTCCGGGTGTGCGTTATCACATCCTTCGCGGCGTACTGGATACCCAGGGCGTCAAAGAACGTCGCCAGCGTCGTTCGAAATACGGCGCTAAGCGTCCGAAGTGAGGAATTAAGATATGTCTCGTCGTCACGCCGCTGAAAAACGCGATATCCTTCCTGACGCCAAGTATGGTGATCGGGTTCTTACAAAATTCATGAACAACCTGATGCTCGACGGCAAAAAGTCCGTCGCTGAATCGATCGTTTATGGCGCTCTTGAGCGGGTCCAGACCCGTCTGAAGCGTGAACCTATCGAGTGCTTCCACGAAGCGCTGGACAACGTCAAACCTTCCGTCGAAGTGCGTTCGCGCCGCGTCGGTGGTGCGACCTATCAGGTTCCAGTCGAAGTGCGCATCGAACGCCGCGAAGCTTTGGCCATCCGTTGGCTGATCATCGCTGCTCGCAAGCGCAACGAAAACACCATGGAAGAGCGTCTTGCTGCCGAGCTTTCGGATGCAGTGAACAACCGTGGCACCGCCGTCAAAAAGCGGGAAGACACCCACAAAATGGCAGATGCAAACAAAGCATTCAGCCACTACCGCTGGTAAGGGTTTAACATGGCACGCGAATTCCCTCTTACGCGCTACCGGAACTTCGGCATCATTGCACATATTGATGCCGGTAAGACCACCACGACCGAGCGTATCCTGTACTACACAGGCAAATCCCATAAAATCGGCGAAGTCCATGACGGCGCCGCAACCATGGACTGGATGGAGCAAGAGCAAGAGCGTGGCATCACGATCACCTCTGCTGCGACAACCACGTTCTGGGAACGCACGATTGATCCAGGTCTGGACCATGCACGTTCCGACAAATACCGCTTCAACATCATCGACACCCCCGGCCACGTTGACTTCACCATTGAAGTTGAGCGTTCCTTGGCTGTTCTTGACGGCGCTGTGGTTCTGTTGGACGGCAACGCAGGCGTCGAGCCGCAGACCGAAACCGTTTGGCGTCAGGCCGACCGGTACAAGGTTCCGCGGATCGTTTTTGTCAACAAAATGGACAAAACCGGCGCTGACTTCTTCAACTGCGTCAAGATGATCAAAGACCGCACCGGCGCGAACGCTGTTCCAATCGCTTTGCCGATTGGCGCAGAAGACAAGCTGGAAGGCATCATTGATCTGGTGACGATGGAAGAGTGGGTTTATCAGGGTGAAGACCTTGGCGCCTCCTGGGTCCGTCAGCCAATCCGTGCCGAGTTGCAAGACGAAGCCAACGAATGGCGCTACAACTTGCTGGAAACCGCTGTTGGCCAAGACGATGCCGCAATGGAAGCCTATCTGGACGGCAAAGAGCCAACCGAAGCCGAATTGCGCGCGCTGATCCGTAAGGGCACGCTGGCAATCGAATTCGTTCCGGTTATGGCTGGTTCGGCGTTCAAAAACAAAGGCGTGCAGCCTTTGCTGAACGCTGTGATCGACTATCTGCCAACACCTCTGGACGTGCCGCCTTACATGGGCTTTGCGCCAGGCGACGAGTCGGAAACCCGCAACATCGCGCGTTCGGCAGATGATGATCAGCCCTTCTCGGCGCTGGCGTTCAAGATCATGAACGACCCCTTCGTTGGTTCGCTGACCTTTACCCGGATCTATTCGGGCAAATTGGCCAAAGGCGACGGCATGTTGAATGCGACCAAAGAGCGTAAAGAGCGCGTTGGCCGTATGATGATGATGCACGCCATCGATCGTGAAGAGATCACCGAAGCTTTTGCTGGTGACATCATTGCGCTTGGCGGTCTGAAAGAAACCACCACGGGTGACACGCTTTGCGATCCGGCAAACCCTGTTGTTCTTGAAACCATGACCTTCCCGGTTCCGGTTATCGAGATTGCAGTCGAGCCGAAGACCAAAGCTGACCAAGAGAAGATGGGCATCGCTTTGGCCCGTCTGGCTGCCGAAGATCCATCCTTCCGTGTGGAGACCGACATCGAGTCCGGTCAGACCATCATGAAGGGCATGGGCGAACTTCACCTCGACATCCTCGTTGACCGTATGCGTCGCGAATTCAAGGTCGAGGCGAATATCGGCGCACCTCAGGTGGCGTACCGCGAGACCATCTCGCGCGAGCATGAGATCGACTACACGCACAAGAAACAGACCGGTGGTACCGGCCAGTTCGCGCGCGTCAAGTTGATCATCTCGCCAACCGAGCCAGGTGAAGGCTATTCGTTCGAAGCCAAGGTTGTTGGTGGTTCGGTGCCGAAGGAATATATCCCAGGCGTTGAAAAAGGCATCAAGTCGGTTATGGACTCCGGTCCTTTGGCAGGCTTCCCGGTTATCGACTTTAAAGTCGCTCTGATCGACGGTGCTTACCATGACGTTGACTCCAGCGTTCTGGCCTTTGAAATCGCGTCGCGCGCTGCGATGCGGGAAGGCTTGAAAAAAGCGGGCGCGAAACTGCTCGAGCCGATCATGAAAGTCGAAGTTGTCACCCCAGAAGAATACACTGGCGGCGTCATCGGCGATTTGACCTCGCGTCGGGGTATGGTGACCGGACAAGACAGCCGCGGCAACGCCAACGTCATCTCGGCAATGGTCCCCTTGGCCAGCATGTTTGGTTACATCAACACGCTGCGTTCGATGACCTCTGGTCGGGCAACCTTCGCGATGTCCTTCGACCACTATGATGCGGTTCCGCAGAACATCTCGGACGAGATCCAGAAGAAATACGCATAACCGGTGTGGCGGGTAGTTCGCGTTTTGCTTGCAAAGCGCGGACAATAATCCCGCCCTACCACCCTCGTAGGGCGGGGATCACCCCGCCACAACCGACCGAAATCAGGAGGCCATCATGGCAAAGGCAAAGTTTGAACGGAATAAACCGCACGTTAACATCGGCACGATT
>NZ_DAIPZF010000063.1:0-7986 GCF_036782355.1 Cypionkella sp. | reverse complement strand
AAGCTCGACCTCGCGCGCATGGCGCTGCGACAGCCTGCCGAAATGCAGCAATAACACCACCAGCAACAGCAACAAGACAACCATTAACGCGGTCAGCGCGCCGACCTTGACCAAAGTCTCGACGATCTGCCCGCGCTGTGCATCGGCATTGACCGCAAACAGCCGCAGCGCCGCAAGCGAGAGCCCGCGCACCTTTGGCCGCACCAGGTTAGCGTCACGTTCCAACTGGGGCAGGGCGGCTTGCAGCCCTGGATCGGGGCCATCTATCAGCGGCAAATAGCCGTCCAGAAAGCTGCGGATTTGCGACAAGGGCAGCATATAGGTGTCTTTGCTGCGCAGCGGCTCGAAGACCTTGCCTTGCAAGAAGGTATTGGTACGGCTGTAGACAATATTATAGCTGGTGCGCACCTGCGACAAAGCTGCGCGACCGGCAATGGCCTCGCTAACCGCTTCTTTGAAATTCAGAAACTCGACATCCAGCTGCGACAGGGTCCATTGAGTGTTGTCCGAACTGGCCGAAGCCTGCGACTGAATGCCATTGCGCACATTCAGACCAAGCGTCGCTATGCCGACCATACAGAGTGCTAAGACACAGGCCATAAACACACCAAACAAGGCGCGTGTCGGTCCGCTGCGTCTTAAAGGCCGCTTTTTCAAAATATTGACCCCAAAAAGCCTTCACTTGCCAAAGGCTGCAATAACACTCAACCGTGGAATGACTTAGCCCCGTAACATCTGCCGCTAATTTTCCAATTCGATGCGCACCAACTGCCAGATGCTGCGCGAAAAAGTGGTTTCTGTTTGATATTCTTGTTTTGCATCATAGGGATAGATAAGCCACAGCGGACCCTTGTCGCGTACCGACATCGGCACGCCATCAATCGCAAAAGCAAGGATCGGCCCATCTGCCACGGCCTCGGTCAGTGGAATATCGACGACATAATCATTCACCGCATACATATTCATCACAGGCGCGGTGATGCCCAGCTTGTCCACCAAAGCCTTGAGGCTGACACCGCTGAACTCTGGCGTGCCTTCGGTCCAAACAGTCGAGGTTTTGAAGGAGGTAACGCCCAGATCTTTCAGCATTTCCAGATCAAAACTTGCTGAATGATCGCCATTGGTCAGCGCCAAATCGCCGGTGACCTGCAACACCACCTCGCCGCGCGGCTGCGGCAATCCTTCGGCAAACATCGGCGCAGCCATACAGAAAAAAAACGTAAAAACAGCCGCCACAACAGGTTTCATCCGAAGCATCCTCTGGTATCACTCGTCCAACACTTGGCGGTTGTGCCACGACTGGCGTATCAAATCATCCTCTCTTCGGGATATGAATATATACTTTAGTGTATAATTGCATTACAAATTGTTGAAAACATATTCTGATGATGAACTTTCGCAACCACAGGCTTATTGTTACTACCTTAAGGTCTACGAAACACTCATCGACATATGATCGGCGATACCTCAGGCTAGTTCAGAAGAATAGCGGGCGGGTTTAGGGCAAAACGGGAAGCAGAATGCGGATACTAGTAGCAGACGACCACGATCTTGTGCGCGAAACCATTGCGGCATTTCTGGAAAGCGAAGGCTTTGAAGAGGTGCGCATGGCCTCCAGTTTGGACGAAGCCTTGCGGGTTGTGCAAGCCTCTGGAACATTTGATCTGGTCTTTGTCGATTATGACATGCCCGGAATGGATGGCCTTGAAGGCCTGACGCGGATGATGGAGGCCAATGAGGGCCGTCCTGTGGCTTTGATCTCGGGGGCGATTACGCCTGCGGTTGCTGAACAGGCCTTGGCGATGGGGGCGGCGGGCTATGTGCCCAAAACGCTCGGCTCGCGTTCGATGGTGGCGGCGGCGCGCTTTATGGTCGCGGGCGAGATTTATGCGCCGATGAGCCTGATGAAAAAAGAACAATCGGCCAAAGACATGCTGCTGTCACCGCGCGAGATCGACGTGCTGCGCGGCATCTGCGAAGGCAAATCCAACAAAGAAATTGCGCGTGACCATGATCTGCAAGAGGTGACGGTCAAGCTGCACGTCAAAACCATGAGCCGCAAGCTGGTGGCGAAAAACCGTACCCATGCTGCGATGATCGCACGCGACCGCAAACTTCTGTAAGGCCCGAAGGGCGGTGTCATGCCGCCCTTTTTCATCAAATCCATTTATCCGATAATCATTATTATGTAATATATCTTACCGAACCGCACGCAGCCCTCGCATAGATAGTCCCAAAACCGAAACATCAACAAAACCCAGCGCCCGCAGACCTTATCCCATAAAAAAAGAGCCGGCATTGCTGCCAGCTCTCTTTCTCGGTCTGAAAATCAGATCAGCCTTTCAAAGTCTTGGCAACTTCGGCAGCAAAATCTTCTTTCTCTTTTTCGATGCCTTCGCCGCAAGCCATGCGCACAAAGCCCACAACCGTGACGCCTGCGTCTTTCGCAGCCTGCTCAACGGTGATGTCTGGGTTCATCACAAAAGCCTGACCCATCAGCGTGCTTTCGGCGACGAATTTCTTCATGCGGCCCGGAATAATGTTGTTCTGGATCACAGCATCTGGCTTTGGCTTGGCCGAAGCCGCGTTCTCTTCCAATGCCTTGGCGGTTTGCACAGCCAACTCGCGCTCAAGCACAACCGGATCAAGATCCGCTTCCGACAAAGCCAAAGGATTGGTTGCAGCGATATGCATGGCGATCTGCTTTGCAATGCCGTTGTCGGCACCGTTCACAGCGACCAAAACGCCGATCTTGCCCAAACCGTCAGCGGCTGCGTTGTGGACATAGGCGGCAACGGTTTCGCCTTGAACCGAAGCCATCCGGCGCAGGGTCATGTTCTCGCCAATAATCGCGATGGCCGAGCTCAAAGCGGTCTCAACCGATTTTCCGCCCAGATCAGCCGCTTTAAGCGCATCAAGGTCAGCCACTGTCAAAGCGGCTTCGGTGATGCCGCGCGCCAATGCTTGGAAATCAGCGTTCTTACCAACAAAGTCGGTTTCCGAGTTGATCTCAACAGCCACGCCGCGCCCGCCAGCCACAGCCACGCCCACAAGGCCTTCGGCAGCAACGCGGTCTGCCTTTTTGGCAGCCTTTGCAAGGCCCTTGGTGCGCAGCCAGTCAACCGCTGCTTCCATGTCGCCATTGGTTTCAACAAGCGCTTTTTTCGCGTCCATCATGCCTGCGCCGGTCGATTCGCGCAGGTCTTTCACCATAGTTGCGGTGATGGTCATGTCAGTCTCCTGAAATAAGAAATGGGTCTGGCGGGAAGAGGTGTTCAGCTTGCGCGCCACCCTACCCCCGCCAGTTGTCCGTTCCGTGACAGCCTATTAGGCTTCAGCGACAGCTTCTTCTTCTGGTGCCGTTTCCAGCGCGCCCAGATCGATACCGGCAGCGCCCATTTGCGCCGACATACCGTCCAAAGCTGCGCGGGCAATCAGCTCGCAGTAAAGTTGGATCGCACGGGCCGCATCGTCGTTGCCCGGGATCACATAGTCAACGCCTTTGGGCGAGTTGTTGGTGTCAACGATACCAACAACAGGAATGCCCAGCTTTTGCGCTTCCAAGATCGCAAGATCTTCTTTGCCCACGTCAACGACAAAAATCAGGTCAGGCGTACCGCCCATCTCGCGGATACCGCCCAAGGAAGCCTGCAGCTTGCCCTGATCGCGTTCCATCATCAGACGCTCTTTTTTGGTCAAGCCTTCGCCGCCAGCTGCCAGCAGCTCATCAATCTGCTTCAAACGCTGGATCGACTGGGAAACGGTTTTCCAGTTGGTCAGCGTGCCGCCCAGCCAGCGGTGGTTCATGTAAAACTGTGCGCAACGCTCCGCGGCTTCAGCCACTGGCTTTTGCGCCTGACGCTTGGTGCCCACGAACAAAATGCGGCCGCCCTTGGCAACCGTGTCGCGCACAACTTTCAGCGCCTGTTCCAGCATGGGAACGGTCTGCGTCAGGTCAAGAATGTGGATGCCGTTGCGGTCGCCGTAGATGTATTGCCCCATCTTCGGGTTCCAGCGCGCGGTCTGGTGGCCGTAGTGAACGCCAGCTTCAAGCAGCTGACGCATGGAAAACTCTGGAAGAGCCATGGTCTTATCCTTTCCGGTTTCTATCCTCGGCAAAGCTGTCTCAGACCTGCTGGTCCAACCGGCGGACGATACGGGATATCTCCCCGCAAAGCCCAAGCCTCACCTGTGAAGTGCGCGCCAACTACCCCATCCCCCGCCGCCTCACAAGTCAATTCCGCACTTCCGCTTTCATCTTGGCAAAAATATCCCCGCCGGAGGCTCCCCCAGCGCCCCTTGCACCGCGCTTTGGGATAGGCGAAGAAGCTCGCATGACACCAGATATCCTTTGTATCGGCTCTGTGCTTTGGGACATCATCGGCCGCTCGCCGCTGGCGATGCGGCTTGGCTCGGATGTGCCGGGGCGCATCACCCGCCTGCCGGGCGGCGTTGCGCTGAATATCGCAATGACCTTGGCGCGTTTCAACCTGCGCCCTGCCCTGCTTTCAGCCGTGGGTCAGGACGCAGCTGGCGACGATCTGGTTGCTGCCTGCGCGCGGATGGGGCTGATCACCGATCACCTCTACCGCTCGGCGGATCTTCCCACCGATGTCTATATGGCGCTTGAAGGCGCAAATGGTCTGATCGCGGCGATTGCCGATGCGCATTCGCTCGAGGCCGCCGGCGATAAGATCCTGCGGCCCTTGGCCGATGGCAGTCTTGGATCACACGCACAGCCTTGGGTGGGGATGGTGGCGCTTGACGGCAATCTGACCGTGGCGCTTTTGTCCGAAATCGCCAGCTCGCCGCTGTTTGCCGCCGCCGATCTGCGCATCGCCCCCGCCAGCCCCGGCAAGGCCGAACGCTTGCTGCCGCTGCTCGCTCACCCCACCGCCACGCTTTATGTCAATCTTGAAGAGGCAGGCCTGCTGTGCAAAGACAGCTTTGCCCAAGCCTCTGACGCCGCCGAAGCGCTTTTGGCGCGTGGCGCCGCGCATGTTCTGGTTACAAATGGCGGGCAAGACTGCGCCGAAGGCCTGCAACACAGCGGTGTCATCACCGCGTCACCTCCCCCCGTTATGGTCGCGCGCATCACCGGCGCGGGCGATACCTTTATGGCAGCCCATATCGTGGCCGAGCGCAAAGGGGCCTGCCGCGCCGACGCGCTTTCAGCCGCCCTGCGCGCCGCCGCCACCTATGTTTCAGGAGAACATGCTTCGTGACCCATCCCCTTCTGCAATTCTCGCCCGAAGTCGCCCAAGCCCGCGCCGAAGGCCGCGCGATTGTGGCGCTTGAATCCACCATCATCACCCATGGCATGCCGTTTCCGCAAAACGTCGAGGCCGCCCGCGCCGTCGAGGCCGAGGTGCGCGCGCACGGCGCCACGCCCGCCACCATCGCCGTGATGGGTGGCCGCATTTTGATCGGGCTGACCGACGCCCAGCTTGATGCCTTGGGCCAAGCCGCGCATGTGATGAAGCTGTCGCGCGCCGACCTTGCGGCCTGCTTGGCGCAGGGCAAGATGGGGGCGACCACGGTTGCCGCCACGATGATCTGCGCGCATCTTGCCGGCATCGACGTCTTTGCCACCGGCGGCATTGGCGGCGTGCATCGCGGTGCGGAAACCAGCTTTGATATCTCTGCCGATCTGCCCGAACTGGCGGCCACCGCGGTCACGGTGATTGCAGCCGGTGCCAAGGCCATCCTCGATCTGCCCAAGACCCTGGAATATCTGGAAACCGCAGGCGTGCCGGTGATCGCTTATGGCCAAGACGATTTTCCAGCCTTCTGGTCACGCTCTTCTGGGCTGAAAGCGCCCTTGCGGATGGACACCGCTGCCGAGATCGCGCGGGCGCAACTGCTGCGAACCAGCTTGGGTCTGCCGGGGGGCCAGCTGATCGCCAATCCGATCCCCGCGGGCGACGAGGTTGCGCGCGAAATCATTGATCCTGTGATCGAAACCGCCCTTGCCGAGGCCGCAGCCGCAGGCATTTTGGCCAAGGATGTCACACCTTTCCTGCTTGACCGCATCTTTGATCTGACCAAGGGTCAGTCACTGGTGTCAAACATTGCTCTTGTTTTGAACAATGCCCGTCTTGGTGCTGCGATTGCTTTGGAAATTACCGCGCAGCGGCCTGCAAAAACATTGTGAGACCGCCGCCCAGACCCTAGATTAGCCGTAACCAAGGAGCCGTGATGTCCGACCTGCCCCCCCCGCCCCCGCGCCGCTCGCTGTTTGGCGCTTTGCGCTCGTCTTTTCTGACCGGCTTGGTGGTGGTGCTGCCGGTTGGTCTGACGATCTATGTGGTCTGGGGGGTGATCGGCTGGATCGACGGCTGGATTTTACCGCTGATCCCCGAACGCTTTCAGCCCGAATTCCTGATCCACCAATGGTTTGGCCCCGAAGCGCGCTATCCGGTGCGCGGGGTTGGGGTGCTGGTGTTCTTGGTGTTTACCGCCATCGTCGGGGCCTTGGCGCGTGGGCTGATCGGGCGCAGCGTGATGCGGCGCGCCGAAAGCCTTGTTGACCGCGTGCCGCTGGTGCGCTCGGTCTATTCGGGTCTGAAACAGATCACCGAGACCTTCTTTGCGAAATCGGAAAAAAGCTTCGAGCATACCTGCCTGGTCGAATTTCCGCGCCCAGGCTATTGGGCGGTGGGCATGGTGGCCACCACGCCCAAGGGCGAGATTGCCGACAAACTGCCCGGCGACGAACCCAAAGTGGCGGTGTTTTTGGGGCTGACGCCAATGACCTCGGGGATTTTGCTGTTCGTGCCGCAAAGCGAAGTCATTGCGCTGGATATGAAAACCGACGAGGCGGTCAAGCTGATCGTCTCGGCCGGTTTGGTCTATCCGCAGCCCAAAGATGTGGTCGAAGCAGCGCTGGCGCAGCTGACCTAAAGTGCCGTCCAGCCGCCATCCACCGAAATCGTGGTTCCGGTGACCTGATCCGCCGCAGGGCTGCACAGATAAACCGCTGTGCCGCCGATCTGTTCAACGGTGGCAAATTGGCGCGAGGGTTGGCGCAGCAACATCACCTCGCGGATCACCGTGTCGCGGTCCATGCCATGCACCTTCATCTGATCGGGGATCTGCGCCTCGACCAAGGGCGTCAGCACATAGCCGGGGCAGATCGCGTTGCAGGTAATGCCCTCGCCCGCGCATTCCAGCGCCACGGTTTTTGACAGCCCGACGATGCCATGCTTGGCCGCCACATAGGCCGATTTGAACGGCGAGGCCGTCAGCCCATGCGCAGAGGCGATATTGACCACCCTGCCCCAGCCCCGAAGTCGCATCCCCGGCAGCGCCGCCGCCGTGGTGTGAAAGGCCGATGAGAGGTTAATCGCAATGATTTGATCCCATTTCTCGGTTGGAAATTCCTCGACCGGTGCCACGAATTGCACGCCGGCGTTATTGACCAGAATATCGCAGCCGCCCGCCTTTTCAATCAAGCCGCGACAGTCGGCGGCCTTCGACATATCGGCCGCAATATAGCGCACCTGCACGCCGTGGCGCGCGGCCAGATCAGCCGCCAGCGCGTGATCTTCGGGCCGGTCGGTAAAGCTGTTCAGCACCAGATCGGCCCCCGCACGCGCCAGCTCTTCGGCCACCCCAAGCCCGATTCCCGAGTTCGATCCGGTGACAATCGCGGTTTTGCGCTTCAGCATGCTGGCTCTCCTGATGATGTTGCAGCGCAGCATAACCGCTTTCGCCTGTAGTGCCAGAGTGCGCAGCGATTCTTCGCAAGATCGGCCAAAGCTGGCGCAGCTTTGGCTCCAGCTAAGTCAGCCAAGCGCAAAAAAAAACGCCAGCGCGAAGCTGGCGTTAAGTTATTGAGGCAGGTTTCATACAGGCAAGAAACCTATCGAGCAGTAGGGGTCTTATAGACCCGTTAAGAAGGCTCTCCAAGTTAAAAGTTTGATAAGTCGCAAAACCCCCCTTAGTCTGGCGACAATCTAGGGTCAGATTTGGGGGATTGTTGCG
>NZ_DAIPZF010000062.1:0-8020 GCF_036782355.1 Cypionkella sp. | reverse complement strand
ACCACTTGTCGCAATGAAAGCCCTGTAACCTTAACTGGTTACGGGGTTTTTTCTTTTTACACGCTTGCGCATGGCACAGCCATTCAGGGCGCCCCCTTCTGACCAATGCGCTGGTGTTGCATAGGATGTCGCAAAGCCATTCGCCAAGGCTGCGCGACTGGATTATGAAAAGACATGACCAGCAAGCGCAATTTGGGATTGCATAGCTGCAAGAAGGTTTTGGACCCATGAAGAAAATGGCACTTGATGGCACCGATATCCGCATTCTTAGTGCGGTTCAGCACCATGGCCAAATCAGCAAAACCAGGCTCTCCGAGCTTGTGAACATTTCTGCAACCGCCTGCTGGGCGCGTTTGGATCGGCTGAAAGCGGCGGGATTTATTCGCGGCTACCATGCTGATATCGCGCTTGAGCAGATTGTTGATTTTACCCAGGTTGTCGTGACGCTTTCGCTGACCCATCATCGCAAGGCGGACTTCGATCGCTTCGAGGCCTTTATCCGCAGCTTAGACGAAATTACCGACTGCGTCGCCACGGGCGGCGGCATGGATTATGTGTTTGAGGCGATAACCCCCAATCTGGCCGCCTTTCAAACCTTGATGGAGACAATGCTTGCTGCCGAGCTGGGGATTGACCGCTATATGACCTACATCGCCACACGGCGGGTCAAATCAAGCCGGCCAAACCTGACGAAACTTGCTGCGAAAAATCGCAGTTAGGCCTCGCGGTCTGATCAGACGGTTCGGCCCCCCTAAAACCGTCTAAACATGCTTTGCCTTGCTGCTTTTCAGTCCGCCCTCTTCCGATAATTCACTGTAGATGTTGACCGGAATTCGGCCACAACGGGCCATCGGGAAACAAGGGCAAAGACCATGACGCAGGCAGATGATTTCGGTTTTGGAACGCAAATTCGCAAGTCCCCCTATTTTGACGCCACGCTGCGTTGGGGGGCCAAGGGGTTTTCGGTTTACAACCACATGTATATCCCTCGCGATTTCGGAAACCCCGAGCAGAATTTCTGGAACCTTGTGAACGATGCGATCCTTTGCGATGTCGCAGTCGAGCGTCAGGTCGAAATCACTGGGCCGGATGCGGCAAGATTTGTGCAAATGCTGACCTCGCGCGATCTGTCCAAGATGGCGGTGGGGCAGTGCAAATACATTCTGATCACCAATGCCGAGGGGGGGCTGCTGAATGACCCGATCTTGCTGCGTTTGGGGCAGAATCATTTCTGGATCTCTTTGGCTGACAGCGACATTTTGCTTTGGGCGCAGGGCGTGGCCGTGCATGCCGGGCTGGATGTGACGATTGACGAGCCCGATGTCTCGCCTGTGCAATTGCAGGGGCCAAAGTCGGGCAAGATCATGCAGGCGCTGTTTGGCGACAGCATTCTGGATCTGAAATACTACTGGCTGCGCGAACTTGAACTTGACGGAATGCCGCTGCTGGTGTCGCGCACGGGCTGGTCAAGCGAGCTTGGTTACGAGATCTATCTGCGCGACAGCGCCCATGGCGATGCGCTGTGGGAAAGGATCATGGCGGCAGGCGCGCCCTTTGGCCTCAAGCCCGGCCACACATCTTCGATCCGGCGGATCGAGGGCGGCATGCTGTCTTATCACGCCGATGCCGATGCAAAGACCAACCCGTTCGAGCTGGGGCTGGACCGCTTGGTGAACCTTGACATCGAGGCGGATTTCATCGGCAAAGCGGCCTTGCGCCGGATCAAAGCGCAGGGGCCAAGCCGCAAGCAAGTCGGCCTGATCCTTGATGGCGCGCCCTTGCAGGGCCCGAACACCGCCTTTTGGCCGCTGCAAAAAGACGGCGTGACGATTGGCAAGGTGACCTCGGCGATCTATTCGCCGCGTCTTGAAAACAACATTGCGCTGGCGATGATTGCGTCTGAATATGCAGGTCTTGGCACCCAGCTGACGGTTCTGACCAAAGCTGGCGCGCGGAGCGCCACCGTTGTTGAACGGCCGTTCTATGACCCGAATAAGAAAATCGCCGCCTCTGAAACCACCCTTCTGTAACGTTTGAAAAGGCTCTAACCCATGCAAAATGCCGTTCAGGACAGCGCTATCCTTTTGCAAGAAACCGAGGATAGCGGCGTTTTGCGTCTGACCCTGAATGATGCAAAGCGGCGCAATGCGCTTTCAGAGGCGATGATGGCGGCCCTAAGCGCAGCCCTTGACGCGGCGGGCAGCAATCCCGCCGTGCGGGTGGTTGTGCTGGCCGCCAAGGGGCCTGCGTTTTGCGCCGGCCATGATCTAAAGGAAATGACGGCGGCGCGGGCTCATACCGATCGGGGTAGGGCCTATTTCACCACGGTTCTGGCCAGTTGCTCGGCTCTGATGCAGGCGATTGTGCATTGTCCCAAGCCGGTGATCGCCGAAGTTACCGGCATTGCAACCGCGGCGGGCTGCCAATTGGTGGCAAGCTGCGATCTGGCGATTGCTGCCGATACCGCGCAGTTCAGCACGCCGGGGGTGCATATTGGCCTGTTCTGCTCGACCCCGATGGTGGCGCTGTCGCGCAATGTTGCAGACAAACACGCGATGGAAATGCTGCTGACCGGCGAGATGACCTCGGCCGCGCGGGCCGCCGAGATTGGGTTGATCAATCGCGCTGTTGCCGCCGATGATCTGCGCGACGCGACCATGACGCTTGCGCGGAAGATAGCTTTGAAATCCAGCATGACCTTGGCGACAGGCAAGCGCGCCTATTATGCGCAGCGCGAGTTGGGGCTGTCTGACGCCTATGCCTATGCCTCGGCTGTGATGGTCGACAATATGCTGACCCTTGATGCCGAAGAAGGCATCGGCGCTTTTATCGAAAAGCGCGCGCCAAAGTGGCAGGATGTCTGACCCCATGGCACAAAATCCCTATAACACCGATCTGGACCGCACTCCGGCCAATCACCAACCCCTGACGCCGCTGACCTTTCTAGAGCGTGCGGCCTCGGTCTTCCCCGACCATACTGCGATTGTGCATGGGGCGCTGCGGCGCAGCTATGCCAGCTTTTACCAGCGGGCGCGGCAGCTTGGCTCGGCTTTGGCGCAGCTGGGCATCGGGCGGGGCGAGACGGTCTCGGCGCTGTTGGCAAATACGCCTGCGATGTTGGAATGCCATTACGGCGTGCCGATGTGTGGCGCGGTGCTGCATTCGATCAACACCCGTCTGGATGCCGCAATCATCGCCTTTCAACTGGATCACGCCATGGCGCGCGTGGTGATCGCAGACCGCGAGTTCATGCCGCTGCTGCAACAGGCTTTGGCGCTGGCCCAGGTGAAGCCCGTTGTGATCCAATATGATGATCCCGAATTTGATGGGCCGCAGGCCGAAACGGACGCCAAGGATTACGAGGCGTTTTTGGCAGGGGGCGACGCCGATTACGCTTGGCTGATGCCGAATGATGAATGGGATGCGATCTCGATCAACTACACCTCGGGCACCACGGGCGACCCTAAGGGTGTGGTGTCGCATCATCGGGGCGCCTATCTTTTGGCGCAGGGCAATGCGCTGACCGCCTCGATGCCGAAACATGCGGTTTATCTTTGGACGCTGCCGATGTTTCATTGCAACGGCTGGTGCTTTCCCTGGACGCTGTCGGCGATCATCGGCACCCATATCTGCCTGCGGCAGGTGCGGGCAGAACCGATCTGGGCAGCGCTTGCAGATGAACGGGTCACCCATCTTTGCGGCGCGCCGATTGTGATGTCGCTGATGATTGCGGCGCCCCAAGCCGCCAAGCGCAGCCTTGATCATCAGGTGCAGTTCTTTACCGCCGCCGCGCCGCCGCCCGAAAAGCTGCTGGCCGAGATGAAGGCGGCGGGCTTTGATGTCACCCATCTCTATGGGCTGACCGAAACCTATGGCCCTGCGGTGGTAAATGACTGGCACGAAAGCTGGTCTGACCTGCCGCTTGACCGTCAGGCGGCGCTGAAATCGCGGCAGGGCGTGCGCTATTTGCCGCTCGAGCAGCTGGATGTGCTGAACCCCGAAACCCTGCTGCCGGTGCCGCGTGATGGCCAGACCATGGGCGAGGTGATGTTTCGCGGCAATGTCGTGATGAAGGGATATTTCCGCAACCCAAAGGCGACGCAAGCGGCCTTTGCCGGTGGCTGGTTCCATTCGGGCGATCTGGGCGTGCGACATCCCGACGGCTATATCCAGCTGAAGGACCGATCCAAGGATGTGATCATCTCGGGGGGCGAGAATATCTCGTCGATCGAGGTTGAAGAGGCGCTTTATCGCCACCCCGCCGTTGCCGTGGCCGCCGTGGTGGCGATGCCGCATCCGAAATGGGGCGAAACCCCCTGCGCCTTTATCGAGCTGGCCCCCGGACAGGCAGCGGATGCAGCAGACCTAAAGGCTTGGTGCCGCAAAGAGCTTGCCGCCTATAAGGTGCCGGGATGCTTTGTGTTTACGACCGTTCCCAGAACCTCGACCGGAAAGATCCAGAAATTCCTGCTGCGCGAACAGGCAAAGGCTTTTGCAACCGAGCCTGCGCCTTAACCCCCAAGCCCCAAACTGCCGTCGGTGGTGCGCCATATTATAGCAGCGGCGACCCTTTGGAACGGGCCGCCGCCCAAGACGTTTGCTGATGCTGCAAGGCTTAGTCGGCGGCTTCTGCGCCGCCCTTGTCTTTTGCAATCTCGACGCTGATGGGGGCAAAGCCATCGGCTTTCAGCATCACAGAAAAACTCTTGGCGGCGGTGCTGGTGGTATAGATCGAATTGGGATTGGCACGGAAATGCCCTGCAATGGCGGCATCGTCAAAGTGGATGCGCGCCTCGCCGCCGGCGGGCAGCGCAAAGCCCTCCAGCTTGCGAAAGCTGGCCTCGACCTTGCCGCTGTCGCCGTCCTTGATCGCATAATAGATCGAAAACCCCGCAAGCGGCGCGGCACCGGTATTGCTGACCAAAAGCTCTAGATGGTCGCTGGCGATTTTATTGGCGGCATAATCAAAGTTATTTTCCACCAAGGCTTCGCTGATCGCAAAGGGCGCGGGCGCGCCTGTGGTGTCGATGGGATTTGCCAGAAAGGTCGGATCGGCATCCATAAGATCGTTTTGCCCGTCGCCATCAGTATCGGCAACCATCGGATCGGTACCAAGCAGCACCTCGGCACTGTCGGGCACGCCGTCGCCATCGCTATCGGCGGCGGTTTGCGACAGACCCGGGCTTGCCAGCGTCAGGCCAAGCAGGGATGCAAACGCAAGGGTCGAGAGGGTATGGTTAAGTGACATGTGAGATTTCCTTCGAAATGTCAGGCTTTTGCAAGCCGGTTGGGGTTCAGGGGAAGCGCTAGGGCAAGGCTTGCCAGCCCCAGCGCGGTAAGGAATATCCAGACCAGATTGCCAAACATCTCGGTCAGGATGGGGGTTATGGCCATGCCGGTATAGGTCGGCTTGATGCCAAGGATGGCGAAGCTGAAGCGTTCGAAATGCTTGGTGACAGACCCCGCTTCGATGCCATTGCGCAGGCTTTCAAAGTTGGCAAAGCGCTTCATGATTTCGGTTTGATCGGGCTTGGCGATATGCAGCTGGGCAAAGACACCACCCGCAACCTGATTGTCAGGATCAAGCGTGTCGCCGATTTGCGGCGCGATCAGCACCAGCAACAGCCAGACCGCAAAGCCCGCCAACAGTGCATGCGAGGGCTGGCGCATATGCAGGGTCAACACAAACCCCAGCAGGAAAAAGCAAGCGGTGTAGATCAGCGCCACCGCCCAAACCAAGCCGATGCGCAGCAAATCATTGCCCCCCAGCCCCACGCCCGAGGTCAGATGCAGCAAAAGCGCAAGCCCCGCCAGCACCACAGCCAGACCCACCGCCAGCAGCGCAAAGCCCGCCAGCATCTTGCCCGCCACAAACTGCCAGTTGCGCAGGGGTCGTGTCAGGATCAGCGCCAGCGTTTGCCGCCCTCGCTCGCTTGCCGCCGCGCGATAGCCGATCAGAATGGCGATGGCGGCCCCGATGATCTCGATCTGCTCGATCGCGCCACGCAGCAGCCGCAGGGGGTAGAACTCGGGCGCTTTGATTGCCGCAACGGATTTGCCAATCGACAACAGCGTGGCCTTTGCGGCCGCATAGGTGGCAAGGTCGCCGCGCAGGGCGATGGCGCCGGTCGCCAAGGCCACCGCGGCGGCAAGGCCCAGAAAGCCCGTCACAAGCAGGATAAAGCGATCTTGCAGCGCGTCGCGGATATCTTTCGCCGCGATAATGCCAATGGGGGTCAGGTTAGACATCAAACTCTCCTTGCGTCATTGCCATGCGCGTCAGGGCGCGCCAGGCCAGACCGCCTGCGGCCAGTGTCAGCAAAATAAGGCTGGCCACCGGCGAGATCACTGAGGGCGAGGATAGGCCCTGCGGCAGGTAATCCAGCAGATTGGCCGAGGCGAATTTATAGGCATCAGCCACAGACAGCGGCCCCAGCAGCGCGCCGCTCAGCTGGAAAAAACCGGTGTCAGGCGCTGCGGCCAGGGCCGAAATCGGGTTGATGGCCGCGGTTGGGTTCAGGTTTGCGGTCAGCTGCGGCAGGATGAAGCTTGCCGTCAGCCACAGCGTTACCGGCAGCAACAGACCCACGGTTTCCGATTTCGCCCAAGCCGCCGAGGCCAGCCCGATCAGGCCAAAGCAAGCCATGTAAAGCGCGCTGATCGCCATAAAGCCGGCCAATTGCAGCCATTGCGCGCTGGTCAGGCGCAGCGCTGGCAGCAAAAGCAGCGTCGTCACCGCCATCAGCGCTGCCACAGCAATCAAGCCCAGCACCAATCCCAACAGTGCGGCGATCTTGCCATCGGCATAGGCGCTGCGGTGCAGCGGGCGGATGCCGATCAGCGGCAGCACCCCCGCCTTGCGGTCGATGCTGACCAGACGGTTGCCGATCACAATCGCCGCAAGCGCGCCGATCAGCGCCACATAAACCGACATATTGCGCATCAGCGCCAGCGGCGAGATCTCGAGCACCGGATTGCTCGGCACCGGCTGCCCCGCCGCTGCCAAAAACGCCGCTGCTTGCAGATAAATCTGATTGACCGTCGATGTGGCCTGCCAACCCAGCCAGGCCGAGATCAGCACCAGCACGACAAACAGCACCGCCAGCAAAGCCACGGTACGCTCGCGCAGCACAAATCGCGCCGACTGGCTGGCGATCAGCCAATTGGAGGAAAAATCTGACATCAGGCCACCTGTGCCAGACGGCCCTGCGGCGTCAGCGACAGGTAAAGCGCTTCAAGCGCCGCCTCATCGCCATAGCGCGCGGTCACGGCCTCGATCCGGTCGTGGTAGACCAATTTGCCGTGGCTCAGCACCGCGATGCTGGTGCAGGTCTTGGCAATTTCAGAAATCAAATGGGTGTTCATAAAGATCGTCATGCCGAAATCGCGGTTCAACCGCGTGATCACATCGCGCAGCATCTTGATGCCCATCGGGTCAAGACCAGAGCTGGGTTCGTCCAGAAACAGCACCTTTGGCTGGTGCAAGATCGCTTGCGCAAGCCCGATGCGCTGGCGCATGCCTTTGGAAAACCCAGCCACCCGCGCGCTGGCAAGTGCGGCGCAATCCAGCAGCTCCAGCACCTCGGCGACACGGGCCTTTGGCCTGTCGACGCCTGACAGCCGCGCAAAGAACAACAGGTTTTCGGCGGCGGTCATCGTATCGTAAAGCCGCACGTTTTCAGGCACATAGCCAATAGAGCGCCGCACTGCCAAAGGATCAGTGCAAATGTCATGCCCCGCGATGGTGGCGCTGCCAGAGCTGGGGCGCGCAAGCGTTGTCAGCATCTGAAGCGTGGTGGTTTTGCCCGCGCCATTATGGCCCAGAAAGCCAAAAACCTCGCCCGCCTCGATGGTCATGCTAAGTGCATCAAGCGCGGTAAAGCCGTCGAAGACTTGGGTTAATCTGTCGATCGTGATCATAGGGTCCGGCATTGCGGTGTCCTTTGCTTGAGGGAAGCTGTCAGCTTGCCCCGCTTGTGACGTTGCCAAACCGCAAGCGCCTTTCGGCGGCCTTACAATG
>NZ_DAIPZF010000061.1:5768-11293 GCF_036782355.1 Cypionkella sp. | reverse complement strand
GAAATCCCCAAAGTGCCCCAGACGATGATCAGCGGCACAAGATGCGGCAGGATATGGCGAAACAAGATCCGTGCAGTGCTGGCCCCCAAGGTGCGCTCGGCCGCGATGAAATCGCGCGCAGCAAGTGCTGAGGTCTCGGTATAGATCACCCGCGCTGTTTGCACCCAATTCACCAGCGCAATCACGAAAGCCACGATCCAGATTGAGGGTTGAAAAATTGCAGCCAAGCAAATCGCCAGCAGCAAGGCGGGAAAGGCCATCATCAGATCGGTAAAGCGCATCAGCACCGATCCAAGCCAGCCCTGAAAATACCCTGCGGTTATGCCGATCACCGTGCCGATAATCAGCGCAATCCCATTCGCCATCACGCCAATGATCAGCGAGGTGCGGGCACCGTAAAGCAGCCGGCTTAACAGATCGCGGCCCAAAAGATCCGTGCCCAGCAGGTAGGTGGCATCAGGCGGCAGCGGTTCTCCAAAAAGCGATAGACCGTCAAAATGCTGCTCAAACGGATCAAAGGGCGCAATCAGCGGTGCAAGAATGGCCGTACCGACGATCAGCACCACAAGCGCCAGCCCAAACAGCGCCATCTTGCGCTGCAACAACCGCCGCAAAGCACTATTAGCCCCTCGGTTTGCTGCAAGCGCTGTCATGACGAACCTCCTTGCGGGCGACGATCGCGCGGAAGAGCTGCGCGCTCCAGCACGCGGGCAGCAGCCTCTTCCAGACTAATGCGCGCATCCATCGCTTGGCTGCGCAGCGCGGAATAGGCGGCAGCCTCTGATCCAGTTTGCTCGATCAACATCACGACAGCCCGCACCACGGTCTGGCGCTCGCCGATTTTCTGGCGCAAATCACTAACTTCGGCCGACAATGTCCTACGCGCCTCAAAGGCATTGCGCGCAATCAGCAGCGCGCTATAGACGCCGCTATCGCCCACAGGCTTCAAGATTTGGGCCGTCGCCCCTGTCGCAAGCGCCCATTCGATACGGCCGGGTGCCTCAGATCCAATCAAAGCGATCAAAGGCATCGGAGCTTGACCCGCTTGCCAAGGAAACTGGTCGTCAAAGCCCATATCCGCGTCAAAAAACACGAAATCTGCGGCTAATGCTTCCGCTTCAAGCGTGGGCCAGCTTGTGGTGACGCGCAGGCCAACGGCAAGCAATTGCCGACTGAGCGCCGCCACAACAGGATGGGGGCGGTGCAGAATGATGGCATGCGCGCCCCCAAGATCAACGATCCTGACCCCGCGCTTCATGATACCACCCGCAAGCGCCGTGGCGCGGTCAGAACCGGTTGTGTCAGATAGGGGTCGCCCGCCACAACACCGCCCGCATGCACCACCTTAAAGACCCCATTTTGCACCTTGGCGATCAGCACGGGTTGCGCGCTGTGATGGGTCTTGGCGTCGATGCCGCTTTGTTGACCTGCGGCGGTCTTTAGCAAAGCCGCAATGGGCTGATTTGTGTCTTGTGACGTTGTCTCTAGCAGGTCCGCCAAAGCATGAACGGCGCGGTTGGCCGCTGCTTCGTGACTGCTGGCAAAGGCCTGCGTGCCATCGTGGAAATAGGGGCCGGCTGCGATCAACCCTTCTGCCGCCGTGCCAATATCGGACAATTCACATTCTGTCAGATTGCAGGACAAAATCGGGCAACGCGCAGGGTGAAAATGGGGATCGTTCTCGCCCAAGGCCGCATAGGCTTTCAGAAAGGCATAGGACGAAGGCCCAATCAGCGAGTTCAAGATAAAGTCTGGCTTTGTTGCACGCACCTCTTCGATCATGCGGTCGACATCAACCGACCCTATCGGCAAATAACGCTCGCCCAGAACTTCGCCGCCCGCCGTATGGATGATTTCGCGCGCAAGCCGGTTCATTTCCCAGCCCCAAATATAGTTGCTGCCCGTCAGATATCCGCGCCGACCGTAGGTTGGAAACGTCCAGTCCAGCAGCGGCAAAAGATGCTGATTTGGGCAGGCATGCAGATAAACAACGTGGTCCGATGCCTCGAAACCTTCGTAAGGCACCGTATACCAAAGCGTGCCGCCCGATTTTTCAAGCGTCGGGATCACCTCTTTGCGGCTCCACGATGTCACGCAGCCAATGATATGGCGCGCGGGGGTGTCGCGCAGAATTTCGTCACACAGTGGCCCATAAAGATCGACGTTGCCGGCGGGATCACGCTCGACCGCCACAAATGAAATTGAGCGGGCTGGATCAGCATTAATCTGCGCAATAGCATTCAGCGCGCCACTGCGGCAGGCATCGCTGATGCGGGCATAGCTGCCACTGCGCGAGTAGAGAATTCCAACTGAGACGCTGCGTTTCACGAAGGCCCTCAAATAAAAAAAGCCCGCCCGAAAATCCTCCAAAGTCGAAGGGATCGGGTCGGGCTTGCTTGCCACTCGGTGTTTAACCGGATTTGGATTAAGCATCTGCTTAGACGCGGCCTTGGTCAAGCCTCCTTGTTACACTGGACGCAACCTTTGGTTTTATCCAAGTGACGCCTGTAAAACTTGCGGTTTAAGGCCGCCTTGCGCAAATCGTAGTCATAACACTAACGGAAAGGCTGGACCAAGCTGGGCCTGCGCCCTAGCCTCTGGCCGCGACTCGCGGTTTGATAGCTTTCCAAGGTCTGCAACAGCGCCGCGCTTGTGGCTTCAATTGCGCCCGTGCCAGCGCAGGGATGGCGGCTTTGGTATCAACATCGCAATCGACAAAACGGGCTTTGGCAGAGGCATGGCGCATCGGGTTTCCTTAGCGGGTAAAGGCTTGCACATTGCCAGCATCGACGTTCAGAATATTGCCCGTCGATTTGGCCGAAAGATCCGAAGCAAAGAAATAGGCCGCCTCGGCGATGTCTTCGGGATAGACCGAGCGCTTGAGCAACGAGCGCTGACGATACATCTCCTCCAGCCCGTCCTTGTCGGTCTTATAGGTGCGGGCGCGTTGGTCGAGCCATTCGCCCGACCAGATTTTCGACCCGCGCAGAACCGCATCAGGATTGACCACATTGACGCGAATACCCGCCTCGGCGCCCTCAAGCGCGAGGCAGCGGGCCAGGTGGATTTCGGCTGCCTTGGCGGTGCAATAGGCCGAGGCATTGGGCGAGGCCGCAAGCCCGTTCTTAGAGGCCACAAAGACAACAGAGCCGCCGATGCCCTGCACCCGCATCAGTTTGAAGGCTTCGCGGCTGACCAGAAAATAGCCGGTCGACAGGATGCCCATATTCTTGTTCCACAGCGCCAAAGAGGTGTCTTCGATGGCGGCAGAGCTGGCGATACCTGCGTTGGAAACCAGAATATCAATGCCGCCAAAATCAAGCGCTGTCTGGGCAAAAGCCGCCATAACCGCCGCTTCATCGGTGACATTCATCTGGATCGCACGAACCGCATCTGCGCCAAAGCGGCCAGAAATCTCGGCCCGCGCGCTGCACAGCGCTTCGGCGTCGATATCGGCCAGCATCACACAAGCCCCCTCGGCCAGATAGCGCTCGGCGGTGGCACGACCAATGCCGCCCGCCCCGCCTGTGACCAAGGCCACGCGTCCTGCAAGCGATTTTGGCTTTGGCATCCGCGACAGCTTTGCCTCTTCCAGCAGCCAATATTCGATGTCAAAGGCCTCTTGTTCGGGCAGGCCGCAATAGGTAGAAACCGCCGAAGCCCCACGCATCACATTGATTGCGTTGACATAGAACTCGCCCGAAATCCGGGCGGTGGCGCAGTCTTTGGCAAAGGTGATCATGCCGACGCCGGGCACCAGATAGACCACCGCATTGGGGTCACGCAGCGCCGGTGAGTCTGCATGTTTGCAACGCGCATAATAGGCGGCGTAATCCTCGCGGTAGGCGGCGATCTGCGCGGGCAGGCCCGCCATCACCGCCTCCATGTCATTGGCGGCAGGATCAAAATCCACCACCAGCGGACGGATTTTGGTGCGCAAAAAATGGTCAGGGCAAGAAGTGCCAAGCGCGGCCAGCGCCACCATATCCTTGGCGTTGACAAACTCCAGCACGGCGTCGCTGTCGTCAAAATGCCCCACCATATGCTGCTGCCCCGAGACCATGCCGCGAATGGCCGGCATCAGCCGCGCGGCAACGTCACGGCGGGCTTCAGGCGCAAGGCTGTGATGCAGCGCGCCACCAAAGGCCGGCAGGCCCGCGGTTTTGGCCTCGAACCAATCCATCGCCTTTTGGATGATCTGCAAGGTCAGCGCATAGCAGGCCTCGGCGTCATCATCCCAGGTGAACAACCCGTGGCTTTCCAGCACGACGCCCTTGGCATCGGGGTTTTCAAGGCAGAATTTTTCCAGCCAAAGCCCAAGCTCGAAGCCCGGGCGTTTCCACGGCAGCCAGCCGATGTCTTTGCCAAAAATCTCTTGCGTCAGAGCGCGGGAATTCGCGCTTGCAGCAATCGCAATGACGGCATCTGGGTGCATGTGATCGACATGTTTACGCGGCACATAGGCGTGCAAAGGCGTGTCGATAGAGGCCGCGCGCACATTCAGATTGAAGGTGCAATGCGGCAGCAAGCCGACCATCTCATCCTCCATAGGCAGGCCGCGATAGACCGCCTTCAGCGCCCGCAGCTTATCCATGTAAAGCGTGGCAAAACCGTCCATTTTGATGGAGCCTACATCCCCGCCCGAGCCCTTGACCCAAAGCACTTCAACCAGGGTCCCGCTCAGAGGATCAACCTCCATCACTTTGGCCGAGGTATTGCCGCCGCCGTAATTGGTGATGCGCTTGTCCGAGCCCAGCAGATTCGAACGATACAGCAGCTTTTGCGCCTCGCTCATGGCAGCAGCCTTGGCCGCATCCCATTGATTTTGCAGGCACTTAGGCATGATCGCTGTCATATCTTCCTCCTCGGCACGGCTGCGGCGGGTCGGCCTTTTTGAACCAAACCTGCGGGGCCAGCAGCAAAGTGTCAATCAAAAACAATCATTCTTGATCGTCATTAGCTCCAAAATGATTGAAATTGACAATTCTCGATTGACAATACGCGACTCCCCGCACAGCGTAAGAGACACAGCGTAAGAGACAAGGGGAGAGATCCATGCACGAAAGCGAACGCCACAGGCTCATTCTATCCGCCATCCAGGATCGCCCTGTGGTGACGGTGATCGAACTGTGTAACATGACCGCCGCCTCCGAGGCCACCATCCGCCGCGACATTGCCACCTTGCATATGCAAAATCGCTTGCGTCGGGTGCGTGGTGGCGCGGAATCGATCAACCCACCGCAGTTCGTGGGTCTGGCGGGGCGGCCATTTTCGGTCAACGAAGTGCTGCATGCCAAGCAAAAACAAGCGATTGCCCGCGCGGCCGTCAAGCTATGTGACGATGGCGACAGCATCATCATCAACGGCGGCACCACGACCTTTCAGATGGTGCATCCGCTGGCGGGGCGACGGCTGCAAATCTTTACCAACTCGTTCCCGATTGCCGCGCATTTGCTCAAGCATTCCAAGAACACTATCACCCTGTCGGGCGGCACGATCTACCGCGAACAGAACATCATCCTTTC
>NZ_DAIPZF010000061.1:5128-5758 GCF_036782355.1 Cypionkella sp. | reverse complement strand
CAATGATGTAACCCGCAATGTCTATGCCAAGCGCATGTTCATGAGCGCACATGGGCTGGCGCCAATCGGGCTGATGGAGGGCGATCCGCTGCTGGCGCAGGCAGAACAAAAGCTGATCGGTCAGGCCGATGAGCTGATCGTTCTGGTCGACAGTTCTAAATTCTCCAAGCGCTCTTCTTTGGTGCTGTGCCCGCTTCGTCGGATCGACACGGTGATCACCGACGAAGGCATCTCAGATAAGGCCGCCGCCATGCTCGAGGCCGCGGACGTCACCTTGATCGTAGCCCCAACAGGGGCGGCGCAAGCAGAAGAAGCGGTGTGCTAAACCCGGTTGCATTGTCAGTTTAGAAAGAAAAATAGGCGTGTTGTGAAAAAGATTCTAACGAAGCTTTCAACGGCCACAGCTTTGATGGGCATCGCAGCTGACGCAAAAACCACCCGCATCGCGCTGGTGGTCAAGGCGCTTAGTATCAGTTTCTTCGCGGCCGCAAACAAGAGCGCGGAAGAGGCGGCAAAAGGACTGGACGATTTAAGGATCATCTAAACCAGTCCAACCAGCACCACCGCCGAAGGCCAGATCAAAGTGATCAAAAGCCTGATCGCACAGGGCCTTGATGCAATCGCGATTTC
>NZ_DAIPZF010000061.1:0-5118 GCF_036782355.1 Cypionkella sp. | reverse complement strand
GTGGCGCTTTGGTGTCTGCGATGAAAAAACATGGACGCGGCATCACGGCTATTTCATCGGATTCAGGCGTGGCCAAAGACGGCCACATGATGCATCTGCCCCCTTTTCGCCTGCGCTACGGTCATCAAGCTGGCTGCCGGTTATCTACCTGATGGCGGCGATATGACCGAGCTTTCGGCCACCGCCACCTCGACCAAGCAGAACCTCTGGATGGACTAGGTGAAAAAGGTGAGGGGCACCTCGCCAAACCTCAAAGCGATCATCGCTGATGGGCGCTATCGCCTTGCCACGGCTTTGAACGTTTAGGAAATAAGGCAGTGATGCAAAAATATGCTTTCAAGATGCGGCTGAACCCGGGTCAATAGCAGGAATATATCCGCCGCCATCACGCGCTTTGACCCGAGCTTTCCGCACTGTTATGCGCAGCAAGTGTCTAGGGGGCGTGATACTTCACATCCAAAGCATCAATCGCATGCACATTGCTGGCGCTCCGGCCTTGGGCGTCAAACTGCTCGGCCAAAAAGGCTTCGGCAATTGACTTGGCCAGTTCGGGGCCAATCACTCTTGCGCCCATCGTGATGATTTGCGCGTTGTTCGACAAGGCCGCCCGCTGCGCCGAATAGGTATCATGGCACAGCGCCGCGCGAATGCCCGGCACCTTATTGGCCGAGATGCAGACGCCAATGCCAGTGCCACAGACAAGGATAGCGCGGTCATACTGCCCCGCCATAACAGCCGAGGCAACACGATCGGCCAGATCAGCATAAAAGGCATCGGGCAAGGCTGCGATGCGCGACAGATCGGCGACGTCGTGATGCGATTGAAGATGGGCGGTCAGGGTGACCGCAAGGCCCTCGCCTGCACTGTCGCCCGCGATAGCGATTTTCATGGTCTTTCCTTTTTCGTTGCAGCGAAATGGGTTAGAGACTGGGTTAGAGGGTAGCAGAAACGCGGGATAGGATGTCGAGATAGCCGTCAATCGACCAAGCCGACCTTCCAATAAACAAACCGTCTATATGCGGACAGCTGATCAGCTCGGCGCAGTTCTGCGGGTTGACAGAGCCGCCGTAGAGGCAAGGAATGCGCCGCCCCAACATGTCGTCGGCAAGCTCAATCAGCTCGCCTTGGCGGGCATTGGCATAGTCGGGGCTGGCGGGAATGCCCTGCGCACCGATAGCCCAAATCGGCTCGTAGGCCAGCAGGATCGGCGCTTGTTTTTGTGCATCGCTCAGAAGGCCCAGCGCGGCAACCACCTCTTGCGCCAAGACCTCACGCGCGCGGCCCGCGTCGCGGTCAGCCAGCGTCTCGCCGATACAAATCAGCGGCACAAGCCCGTGGCGCACCGCCGCCTCGACCTTTAACCCAACGGTTTTATTGGTTTCGCCAAAATGGCGGCGGCGTTCGGAATGGCCCAGCTCCACCATATCCAAACCGCAATCGACCAGCATTGGCGGCGAGATCTCGCCGGTCCAAGCGCCGGCATCCTCCCAATGCATGTTTTGCGCGCCCACCTTGACCGAGGTCTGCGCCAGCGCCGCCTTGACCTGCCGCGCCGAGGTAAAGGGCGGGATCACAAAGCGTTGCAGCCGCGGATCACAGCTGGCCTCGGCCTTGGCCAGCCCTGCGGCAAAGGCCAAAGCCTCGGGTAGGGTCTTGTTCATCTTCCAGCTTGTGCCGATCCAAAAGCGGGCTTGGGTCATGCGCGGGTCTCCTGCTGAGAAAGGGCCTCGATCTGGTCGCAAAGTTCCGTGATAATCAGCGCAGCCGAAACCGCACCTGGATCACGGTGGCCCAGGCTGCGCGGCCCCAAACGGGCGGCACGGCCAAGTGTGGCGACCATATCAGCGGTTGCAGCGGCCCCGGCTTGGGCGGCGGTGCGCATCTTTGCGGGTGCGGCCTGCGCCAAAGCCGCCGCTGGGGCCCAGACATCCAGCATGGTTTTCTGACCGACCTCGGCCTTGCCGCGATGGGCGATGCCCTGTGCCATTGCAGCGATGATCTGGCCCACCTCGGCCAGCGGCATCTGCCGACGCGGCCCAATCGCTTTGGCAGCATGCATAAAGCCCGTGGCATAAAGCGGACCAGACGAGGCGCCAACCGCATTCAAAAAGCCCTTAGCCGCCGCGTTGAATTGGTCTTGAAAGCTGGGATCGCTCAGGGCTGCGACGGCCTGATGCGCCGCAGCCATGCCCTGCTCCATCGCAATGCCATGATCGCCATCGCCAATCTCGCCATCCAAGCGACAAAGCGCATCGCGCTCTTGCGCCATCACAGCGGCAAGGCGGGCAAAAAGATCGGTCAAATCCGTAGTGTGATACATCTCTAGCCCTGCCGAAACATGGCGCAATCGCAGGGATGATCCAGCAGCGGTTGCAGGGTTTCGTCCAGATGCATCAGCGTGATCGAGGCCCCTGTCATCTCAAGCGAGGTACAGTAATTGCCTACCAAAGTATGATGAATTACCAGACCCGCCTTGGCCAGACGCGCTGCAACCCGCGCGTTCAAGATATAAAGCTCCATCAGCGGCGTCGCCCCCAGCCCATTGACCAAGACCGCAATCCGGTCGCCCGTGACCGGCTGCATCTGTGCCAAAAGCGTGTCGAGGATTTCATCCACCACTGCATTGGCCGAACGCAAAGCCTCACGGCGCAAGCCAGGCTCGCCATGTATGCCCATACCTATCTCCATCTCGCCCAGCGGCAGCTCAAAGTTCAGCCGCCGCGTTTGCGGAAGCGAACAGGCCGAAAGCGCGACCCCCATGGTAAAGGTGCGCGCATTGGCGTGACAGGCCAGACGCGCGACCTCGTCCAGCGGATGGCCAAGATCAGCCGCCGCCCCGGCCACCTTGAAGATAAACACATTTCCCGCCACCCCGCGCCGCTTGTCGCGCGCCGGTGCCGAGACCGCGTCATCAGTGGTCACAACCGTACGCACCTCGATGCCGTCCAACTCCAGCATCTCGGCGGCCATGGTGAAATTCATCACATCGCCAGCATAATTGCCGTAAAGGAACAACACCCCCGCCCCGCCCTGCACCGCAAGGCTTGCGTCAATAATCGGTTGCGGTGGCGGCGAGGCAAAGACATTACCAATGGCCGCCGCATCGGCCAAGCCCTTGCCAACAAAGCCCAAAAAGCTTGGCTCATGGCCCGAGCCGCCGCCAATCACTACGGCCACTTTGCCCGCACGTGGGCCGTGGCGCGCCACAATCGCACGCGGCACCGGCCGCAGCAAATGGCTGGCATGCGCGGCCATGACACCGTCCAGCATCTCCTCGACCGCATCCTTGCCGTCATTGATCAGTTTTTGCGTCAGGCTCATGTTTTTTCCTTTCACAGATGCAGATCTGAAGCGCCACTGTCGATATGGGGCGACCAAAAGGCGATTGATTCCGCGATTTGGGCGATCACCTGCCGATCATTCGGCTCGCGCTCTTTAAAGCTGAGTTCCAGACAGATCTCATTGTCGCGCGCCCCACCTTCGGCAAAGGCTGCCAACAGCTCTTGCGGCTGAATGCGGCCCTTGGCGTTGAATTCGGCAGTAAAGGGGCGATGGCCCCCCTTATCCATCAGCGATTGCTTGATATGGATAATCGGAGACAGAGGCGGAACCGCGCGGGCCCAAGCATAGGGGTCATAATCGGCGGGATCAGGGCTGGTGACATCGCCATGATCAATATCGGCCATCATCCACATCGGAATCGCCAGCTTTGCCGCAGTGATGCGGGCTTGTAGCGCTGTGGCCGAGGCAATGGTCTCGCCAAACTCGCGGCCAACCGACATCGGCTCCCAAAACAGAAACTGCAAACCAACGGCTTTGGCATGTTCTGCCAGATCAGCCCAATGCGCGAGCGCGATTTTGATCAAATCCTCGCGCCGTTTCGGGTCATCGAAATCGGCATAGGTGAAAATCGCAAACTGAGTGCCAAGCGATGTGCCACCCAGATCGGCAATGATGCTGGCAAAGGTCTTGAACCACTCCAGATAATAGCGGCGCACCTCGGCATCGGGGTGGCCAAAATGATTAAGCCGGCCATAGGGGCCCGTCATCCCCGAGGTCACCCGCACCCCGCGCCGTGCCATCGCCGCACGCATCGTTTTTGTCAGGCGGTGTACCGTGGCTGCGGGCCAAGCAGGGTTGATGAATTCATGCGTCAGTTGCAGATCCCGAATACGCAGATCACGGGCGGTCAACTCGACCAATTCTGTGACATCGGCAAAGCGGTTCACCAAAGGGTTGGTGTTCAGGGAAAGCGTCAGAGCCATGCTGCATCCTGTGAAAGATCAAAGGCGGGGATTACAAAATCGGGGCGGGCGGTTTGTGCGCAAAGCGCGGCCAAGGCGGCATCGGTAAGGTCGGCATGCAGGCCGCTACGCACCAGTGCTGTCGCATGTCCTGCGCGCTGGCCGCCCAGAATGTCATGCGCAGGGCTGTCGCCGATACAAAGCACCCGCGCCGGCGCACAACCGGGCAAGCGCGCCGCGGCTTCGGCATAGATCAAGGGATAGGGCTTACCGATCCATTCGACTGGCCCGCCCATCTTGGCATAGGCCGTGGCAATGGCGCCTGCACCCGGGCGCAGGCCGCGCGGCGTCAGCATCGTCATGTCAGGATTGCTGCACAGCATCGGCACGCGCGCCGCAGCGGCGGCGGCCAAAAGCCGCTGGTAAGACGCCATAGAGAGGCTGTCGGCTTGGCTACCTGCCAGCAACAAAAGATCGGCCGCCTCGGGCTGCATCACGCGCTGCGCATCCAAGCCCCTGATACCACTGTCATCCTCGTCGCGCGCATGCAGCCAGATCTTGGTAGGGTGCGGCAAATCGCTGCCAATGCGCCGCGCCAAAAGATGATAGGCCGCCTCGCCCGAGGACAGCACCATGTCAAAGCTGTCACGCGCAAAGCCAAGCGAAACCAAGCGCTTGGCATTGGGCTCGGCGCGCTTGCCAGAGTTTGATAGCAAAAGGATCGGCTTGCCCAGCTTGGCCAAACGCTGCAAGCTGGCCGGCGCAGGCGCAAAAGCGGCCTTGCCATCCAAAAGCACGCCAAACTGATCGATCAAAAAAGCGTCGAAATCTGCGGCGATACTGGCAAGATCGGTGGCAATCATTGCGCACCTCG
>NZ_DAIPZF010000060.1:0-11546 GCF_036782355.1 Cypionkella sp. | reverse complement strand
CTTTTGCGCGACAGGATAGCCCAAAAAGATGCGGATCTAGTTGGGTTATTGGCTGCGAGCGAATTGGAAAAGGCGCAGCTTTCAAGTCTTGTTGCCGAACTTCAATCGGCAAAATCTGCGCTTGTGGTTGAATTGGGCGCGCTATCAGTCGATCGGAAACAGGGGCAGTCAGATTTGGCCGAGGCCGAGGCGGCTTTGCAGGTTTTGCGTGAGGCCGCGCTGTCTCATGATATCTCGGATGCTGATTTTACTGCAAAGCTTAAGGCCGCATCTGCTAAGATGGACGGGCTTCGGGCCGAACTGCTTGCGCCAAATCAGGCGGTTGAGAAGCTTAAAACAGCTGCTGCTATTGTGTTGCCAAAGGCAAAGCCATTGGCTGTCTCTGCGCCGCGGCCTAAAGCCGCTGCTGTTGCAGCGCCCACGCCGACAATTCCCACCACAACAGGGTTTTTTGGCAATGGCGGTTAGACGCATTTCTGGCGCAGCGTTGATCCGTCTAGCCGTGCTAAGACATAATCAGGCCGCCATCGACGTTGATGGTTTGGCCGGTGATATAGCTGGCGTCAGCGCTGGCTAAAAATGCCACCAGGCCCGCCACATCGCTGCCTTCACCGGCACGACGCATCGGGATGTTTTGCACCCAGCTTTCCATCAACGCGCCGGGCGCGAAATCGCCCAACATCTTGCCCCACACGCGGTCGTTATAATCCCACATATCGGTTTTGATGATGCCGGGGCAGATGGCGTTGACCGTGATCCCGTCTAAGGCGACCTCTTTGGCAAGGCTTTGGGTTAGGCCCATCACGCCAAATTTCGAGGCCGCGTAATGCGGTGTGTAGATAAAGCCGTCGCGGGCTTGCCCCGAAGCGGTGTTGATCAGTCGCCCGCCTTTGCCCGAGGCACGCATCGCGCGTATTGCCTCTTGGCAGCACAAAAACACACCCTTGGTGTTGATATCCATCGTCGCATCCCATTCCTGTTCGGTCAGATCTTCGACCTTGGCGATGGTGATGATGCCGGCGTTTTGGATCGAGATATCGACTCCCCCAAAGCTCGCGGTGGCAAAGCCATATAGGGCTTTGACCTGATCTGCTTTCGAGACATCGCAGACAAAGCCCTTGGCCTTGACACCCATGGCCTGCAAGGCGGTGGCGGCCTCATGCACTTGGTCTTCGACCGAGGCGATCACTAGACTTGCGCCCTCTGCCGCAAACCGCGTCGCAATCGCCAAGCCGATGCCCTTGTTGCCGCCCGTGATCACCACGGTTTTATCTGCAAATCGCGCCATAAGGTCTGCTCCTCCGTTGAATCCTATGTTGAAAAATTTGCGTCGGGGGTCAGCAGACGCTCGGCTGTAAATTTATCAGTGACCAAAAGATCAATCACGCCAGTGCGCAGCGCGCCCCTGATGGCAAAGGTCTTACTGGGCCCACCGGCCAGTGCCATGACGCGGCTGGTTTTGCCAAGCTCGGAAAGGCTCATGCCGATCACGCGTTCATCCATAGGGGTTGTGACAGGCCTGCCCTCGGCGTCAAAAAAACGCAGTCCAATGTCGCCGACGCCGCCTGCATTGGTGACTTCTGCAATCTCGCGCGAGGTGAATACATTGCCGCTGCGCGACAGCATGCCCGAGGGTTCCATCGCGCCAATGCCAACAACAGCCAGCGTGACCTTGCTGAAAAGCTCCATGGTTTGGCGCACATAGGTGTCACTCAGCAGCACCAGCTTGGCCTCGCGCGATTGCGCGACGCCCGGGGCTGTCAGCAGATGCGCCTCGGCGCCTGTCAGCTTGGCAAGCCGTGTCGTCAGCTGATTTGCGTGGATTTGCACCGCAGGATCGCCCATGCCGCCCAGCGTTTGCACCACCTGCTTTGCCTTGCCGGCCTTCATCGGGTGAATGTTGTCTACCATCTTTAAGATCGTCTCGGACCAGCTTGAGACGCCAATCACCTCGCCCGGTTGCAGCGTCACTTCTAGAAAATGTGCCGCGGCCTCACCGATACGCGCCATGATTGCGCCTTCGCGGTCTTCTGAACATTCCACAACAATCGCCTCGGCGATGCCATAGCGCGCGCGAAGCCCCGCCTCCAGCTCGGCATAGGTTCCCGAAGGCGAGACCACTGTCGTGCGCACCATGCCTTCGTCTTGCGCGCGCTTTAGCATCCGCGACACAGTAGCCTGTGACATCCGCAGATGCTTGGCGATATCGGCCTGCCGCTGATTTTCGACATGGTACATCTGAGCGACGCGCGCGATCATTCTAAGTTCATTCAGGCGAGACATGCTGGGCACCTTCGAGGCTGTGTGAATATATATTCACTATAGGTGAAGCGTTGCGCGCGCAACGGCTTCACGCCAAACCCGTCTTAAGGGATCCCGCAGCGGCTCTGGCAGATGGGGCTGATAGGGGGTGCCATGCGCGGCCAAAGCGGTCAAAGCCCCGAGGTCAGGCCAAAAGCCGGTTGCAAGGCCGGCAAGATGTGCAGCACCAATCGCCGAGGCTTCGCTGTTGCGGCAGGGGGTCACGGCATGCGAAAGCGTATCGGCGACAAGCTGCATCAAGAATGGGTTGGTGCTTGGGCCACCATCGACGAAAATCCGCCCCAGATCCGACCCCGCTTCGGTTATAAAATCGTAGATATCGGCGGTCTGATGCGCGAGGCTATCGGCGGCTGCCCGCGCGATATGGGCCGGCTGCGTGGTAAAGGACAGACCGCTGATCAGGCCACGCGCATGGCTATCCCAATGTGGCGCGCCAAGACCGACATGCGCCGGCACCAGACTGACGCCGCCTGCATCCGCTACGCTTTGCGCCAGATCCAGCAGCGCCTCGACACCCGCCAGCCCCAGCAGTTTTGCCGTCCAAGGAAAGATCGCGGCGCTGACAAGGATATTACCTTCAAAGGCAAAGGTCGGCTGGCCTTGGATCGACCATGCGATGGTGGTTGTGATGCCCTGTGGTGGTGGGGTGAATTGTGCAATCGTGGTCATCACCGACGACCCCGTGCCAAAAGTGATCTTGCCGTCACCGCTGGCAAAAGCCCCATGGCCAAACAGCGCTGCATGCGAATCTCCGATCGCCGAGGCGATAGGAATGCCGTCGCCCAAGACGCTTAGGCCAGAGGTTTCTCCGAATATATGCGAGGAATCACAGACCTTTGGCAGGCAGTCGATCTCGACCCCAAACAGCTGGCAAAGTTCTGGATCCCATCTGCCTTTGGCAAGGTTGAACAGTTGCGTGCGCGCTGCATTCGAGCAATCGGTAGCATGTACCTTGCCACCTGAAAGCTTCCAGATCAGCCAACTGTCAACCGTGCCGATGCAGATGTCTTTGGCAGCTTGGCCGTGGTGTTGCATCAGCCAAGCCGCCTTGGTGGGCGGAAACATCGGGTCCAAGGGCAGGCCGGTCTTGGCGATAACGCCTGCCTCATGGCCTGCGTCGCGCAGCGCGTCGCAAGCCGCAGCGGTGCGCCTGCATTGCCATGTCACCACAGGGCCCAAGGGTTGACCGGTTTTGCGATCCCAGATTAGGATCGACTCGCGTTGGTTGGAAATGCCGATTGCAACGATTTGAACTTTGGGCGCTTGGCGCAGACAGCTGGCGATGGCATGGCTGGTTGCAGCCCAAATCTCTTCGGCATCTTGCTGAACCCAGCCCGATTGCGGATGGGTGATCGGCACCGGTGCAGAGCCGCTGGCAATGATTTTGCCGCCAGCATCGACCAGCACCACCTTGGAATTGGTTGTGCCTTCGTCAATCGCCAAGATCACCCGCTGTGCCATGCTTAGGCCTTTCGCTGTATCAACTCGACTGCGCTTTTTGCAATAGCCTCTACCGACATGCCAAATTCGTCCAGCAGAAAATTCGCTGGCCCTGTGGGGGCAAAAATGCCTGGAACCCCCAGACGTTTCATCGGAACTGGGCTGTGATCTACCACAACCTCGGCCACAGCGCTGCCCAAGCCGCCAAAGAGTGTGTGTTCTTCACAGGTTAAAATAGCGCCGGTCTCTTGCGCAGCGGCGATGATCGCCTTGGTGTCAATCGGGCGCACAGAGGCCATATTCAACACCCGCGCAAAGATGCCTTGCTTGGCCAGCAAGTCGGCTGCGCGCAGCGCGCGATGGGTCAAAGTGCCATTGGCGATCAGCGTCACATCCAAGCCTTCGCGCAGCAGATTGGCGCGCCCCAGCGTAAAGACATGGCCTGGAGGCAAAAGATCGGGTACGCCCACGCGGCTGAGGCGCAGAAAACAGCCGCCCTGATGCGTTGCCGCCCATGTTACGGCGGCAATGGTTTCATGCCGATCGGCAGGTGCAATCACCGGCACATTCGGCAGAGCGCGGATCCAAGCAAAATCTTCAATCGAGTGATGTGTCGCACCCAATTCGCCATAGGCCAGCCCAGAACTGATCCCAACCAGCTTCACATTGGCCTCGGAATAGGCAACATCGGCCTTGATTTGCTCAAGCGCGCGGCCGGTCAGAAACGGTGCTGCGGCGCAGACAAAGGGAATCTTGCCGCCATTGGCCAGACCTGCTCCAACGCCGACCATATTCTGTTCGGCGATACCAACATTGATCAGCCGCTGCGGGAAGGCATCGCGGAACCCGCCCAGCTTGGACGAGCCGACAGAATCGTTGACCACAGCCACGATGTCTTGGTTTTCGGTGGCAAGCGCTTGCAGCGTGGCGACAAAGGCATCGCGACAATCGTGCAATGTGGCGGTATCAAGCGTCGCGGTCATTTTGCGGCCTCCTCAAGTTCGGCCATGGCCTGCTTATATTGTGCTTCACTGGGCACCTTGTGATGCCATGCGACATTATCGCACATAAAGGAAATGCCCTGACCCTTGTTGGTATGGGCAACGATGCAGCTTGGCTTGCCCGCCACGATCTTGTCGGTGGCCAATGCGGCGCAGATTTGCTCCATGTCGTGGCCATCAATTTCCTGAACAGCCCAGCCAAAAGCCTCGAGCTTGGGGCGCAGTGGCGCGATGTCATTGGTATCGGCCAGCCGCGCGCCCTGTTGCAGGCGATTGTGGTCGATGATCAGCGTCAGATTGTCCAATTTGTAATGCGCCGCAGACATGATGGCTTCCCAGTTCGAGCCCTCCTGCATCTCGCCGTCGCCGGTGATTGCAAAGGTGCGCCAAGTCTCGTTATTCAAGCGCGCCGCCATCGCCATGCCAACCGCAATTGGCAAGCCATGCCCAAGCGGGCCGGTGTTGGTCTCGACCCCTGGCACTTTGGTGCGATTTGGGTGGCCGTTCAGGCGCGAGTAGGGCTTTAGAAAGGTTGCGATTTCCTCTTTTGGCAGAAAGCCTTTTTCCGCCAAAACGATGTAAAGCGCCAAGGCGGTATGGCCTTTGCTTAACACAAAACGGTCGCGTTTGGGGTTCATCGGCGCTTTGGCATCGACATTCAGCACGCGAAAATAAAGCGCTGTCAGCAGGTCGATGACCGACATTTCCCCACCGACATGCCCTGCACCAGCTTCATAGACGGCTTGAAGGTCGCGGCGTCTGATTTTGTTGGCGATAACGCGGAGTTCCGGGGGATTCATTCTGGCTCCTGTATAAAAATTCATCCAGAAGAAAACATGCAAACGGGAGACTGTCAAGCGAGTCTGGCCCTACGAAAGGGGCCCGTTCACATTTTTTGCCGCAGCACTTCGTCGCTGTTGACAGGGCTAAATGGATCGCTTATGCATTTTATATCTTGTGTGAATAAATATTCGGTACTGTGCGAGTGAGGAGTGTTCCATGACGGCAAAACCAAGATCCAAGGCTGGCGAGACAGGGCGATTTTCGCAGATATTCTCGTTAAGTGGGGCGACTGGGCCGTTAATCGGGCTGATCTTGCTTTGCGTATTTTTGTCCTTCGCCACCGATTCCTTTCTGTCGTTTCGCAATTTTCTGAATATCGCCGATCAGATCACCGTTCTGGGGATTATGGCGGTTGGCATGACGTTTGTGATCCTGATCGGCGGCATTGATTTGTCGGTTGGCTCTGTCTTGGCGCTGGCGATGATGGTGCTGGGCTATCTGAACGTCGAGGCCGGATATTCGATGACAGCGGCGATTTTGGGCGCCTTGGTGGTGGCAGCCCTCTGCGGCGCGATCTCGGGACTTTTGATCACCGAATTCAAGGTTCCAGCCTTTATCGCCACTCTGGCCATGATGTCGATTGCGCGCGGCGTTGCCAATATGATCACCAATGGCTCGCAGATTATCGGCTTTCCAAGCTGGTTCAATATGGGGGCGATCATCCGTCAGTTTGGCTTTTTGACGATGACGGTGGCGGTCATGATCGTGGTTTTTGTTGTCGCAATTCTGTTCCTGCGCTTTCGCGAAGAAGGCCGCTCGCTGTTTGCCATCGGCGGCAATCCCGAAGTGGCGCGCTTGGCGGGGATCAATGTGAAATTAACCACCGTGATGGTCTATACGGTCTGCGCGCTTTTGTCGGGGCTGGCGGGCATTTTGCTGGCCGCGCGCCTGGATGCGGTGCAGCCAAGCTCGGGGGTCGCCTATGAGCTGGACGCCATCGCAGCCGTGGTCATCGGCGGCACCAGCCTTTCCGGCGGAACCGGCGGCGTTGTTGGCACCTTGATCGGCGTCTTGATCATCGGCGTGCTGCGCAACGGTCTGAATCTGCTGAGTGTCTCGCCCTTTGTGCAGGCCGTTGTCATCGGCCTTGTCATCGTCCTTGCGGTTGCCGCCGAGACCTTCAAGCACCGCCGCGCTTAAAGCATTCGGGCGCGCGCAGCCTGTGGGTGCCCCTACCAGATAGTCCGATTGGTCGGACTAACAGCGATCCAGACCAACCGGTGCGGATCAAACAATAAGGAGGAGAAACCATGAAAAAAAATATCATAAAGTTGATGGCAGCCACCGCCATCGCAACCTTTGCAACATCTGCCACGGCTGAAGGCGTAGGCGGTGTGGCCAAGATCGGTCTTGCCGTGCCAAACCTGCAAGCTGACTTCTTCAACCAGATCAAGCTTGGCGTCGAAGGCTATGCCACCAAGCTGGGCATCGAAGTCATTGTTGTGGACGCCAAAAATGACACCGCAACTCAGGTCAGCCAAGTGCAAGATCTGCTCACCCAAGGCATTGATGCCTTTATCTACATCCCAGCAGGGGCAGCGGCTGCAACCGTTCCCACTCGTCTGGCGCGGGCAGCCGGCATCCCCGTGATCAACGTTGACCGCGAGCCAGAGGGTGAGCCCGGCGATACCGTGATCTATGGCGAAAACGTCAATTCAGCCTATCAGGTCTGTAACCACATTATCGGTTTGGCCGGCGGTAAAGGCAAAATGGTTGTGATCCACGGCCAAAAAGGCACCACGCCAGAGGTGCAGCGCTTTGAGGGCTGCAAAATGGCGATTGACGAAAATCCGGGTGTCGAGCTGGTAGATCAGCAGTGGAGCCAGCAGTGGTCGCCAGATGAAGGCTTCCAGATTGCCCAGAACATGCTTCAGGCGCATCCAGATATCACCATCATCTTTGGTCAGGCTGACGGTCTTGCCATGGGCGCGGCCAAAGCGGTTCAGGTGGCTGGTCTTGCGGATAAGATCACCATCGGCGGCTATGACGGTGACGGCGCTGCGCTGCAATCGCTGGTGGCTTGCGACACGCCTTTCGTCGTAACCGCAACGCAAAGCACGCAAGCGATGGGCGTTCTTGCGGTGAACTCGGCGATTGCGGTGGCAAATGGCGCTTCGGTGCCAGCGCGCCAGATCCCGAATGCTGTGCTGACGACCTGCGCGGATGCCGCGAAATTCGTTGAAAAGCACCCCTAAGCTTCGGCTTTCCCTGTCCGGTCCCATAATCCGAAAGGCGATGCAATGACATCTGACGGCAAACTGCCAATTCTCTCTTTGCGTGACATCAAGAAGTCCTATGGACCTATTCAAGTTCTGCACGGCATTGATTTGGATGTTTACGCCGGCGAAGTTGTTGCCCTGCTGGGGGAAAATGGGGCCGGAAAATCTACTGTTTCGAATGTTATTTCGGGCACCGTCCGCCCGTCTTCGGGACTGATGCGCTGGCAGGGCGCACCCTTTGCCCCTGCCTCCCCGCGTGAGGCGCTGGAGGCGGGGGTCGGGATGATCCATCAAGAATTGCTGCTCTTGCCGCATCTGTCGATTGCCGAGAACATCTTTGTGGGCCGTTATCCTACCAAAGCCGGTATTGTGGACCGCAAGGCGATGGAAGAGCGCGCAGAGATTGGCCTGCAACGGCTGGGGCTTGATGTTTCGCCGCGCCGGCTGGTGGCGGGGCTATCGACCGCCAATCAACAGCTGATCGAGATTGCAAAGGCGCTGACGCTGAACGCGCGCCTGCTGATCTTGGACGAACCTACCGCGGCGCTGGGTGGCGACGAGACCACCAAACTGTTCGAGCAGATTGCACAGCTTAAGGCCGATGGCGTTGGTATCATCTATATCTCGCACCGCTTAGAAGAAATCAAACGTATCGCCGATCGCATTGTCGTGATGCGTGATGGCGAAAAGGTGCAAGAGTTTGCCAGCGCGGATGTGCCGGTGCGCAGCATTGTCGAGGCAATGGTCGGCCGCAGTCTGGACCGCATGTTCCCTGCGATTCCGATGCCGCAGCCAGAAACGGTGCTCGAGGTCAAAGATCTCTCATCGGCGCTGGGCAGCTTTTCTGGGATCAATTTCAAGGTTCAGAAGGGTGAAATCTTTGGCATCGCGGGGCTGGTCGGGGCAGGCCGTACCGAGCTTGTGCGCGCCATTGCCGGCGTCGATCCGATCGCCAGTGGTCAGGTTTTGCTGAACGGCAGCGAGATCACCCCGCGCAAGCCGCAAGACGCCATTCGCCATGGCATAGTTCTGGTGCCTGAAGACCGCAAACAGCAGGGCCTGGTGCTGCAACACTCGATTGCCAATAATATCGCCTATGCCAATATGAACGAGGTCGCGCCTTCGGGCTGGATCACCGCGCGCAGGGTCGCCAGTTTTGCTCAGGCCAATATCGCGAAATTTGGTGTCAAAGGCCAAAGCCATCAGAATGCCGATGAGATGTCGGGTGGCAACCAGCAAAAGGTGGTCATTGCCAAATGGCTGGCACGCAATCCAAAAGTGGTGGTGCTGGACGAGCCGACGCGCGGCATTGATGTGGGCGCGCGCGCCTCGATTTATGACATCATCGTGGGGCTTGCCGCCCAGGGGGTCTCGGTCATCGTTGTCAGCTCGGATCTGGAAGAGGTTCTGGGCGTCTCGAACCGCGTCATGGTGATGGCGCAGGGCAAACAATCGGGCATCTTGGCGCGGGGCGAGGCCAATGATGTTTCGATCATGGAATTGGCCACGCTGTAAGCTCTACAAACCCCTTTAGAGGAACGTGTTATGTCTCAAATTTCGCTGAACGCGCCTGGCCTGTTCGATCTGTCGGGCCGCATCGCCTTGGTCACGGGGGCAGGCAGCGGTATTGGCCAACGCATCGCTATAGGCCTTGCGCAATGTGGCGCCGATGTCGCCTTGGTGGATAGGCGCACCGACAGCGGCCTTGCTGAAACCGCGGGCTTTATTGCGCAAGCTGGGCGCAGATCGCTGCAACTCTCGGCCGATGTCACCTCGGCTGCTGCGATGGCCGAAGCGGTGGCGCGCACGCAGGCCGACCTTGGCCCGCTGCGTCTGGCGGTGAATGCCGCAGGCATCGCCAATGCCAATCCCTGTGAGGACATGGCCGAGGATCAATATCAGACCCTGATGGACATCAATATGAAGGGCGTCTGGCTGTCGTGTCAGGCCGAAGCGCGGGCGATGCTGGCGCATGGAAAGGGCGGCTCGATCGTCAATATTGCCTCGATGTCGGGGGTGATCGTCAATCGAGGGTTGAACCAAGTGCATTACAACGCCTCGAAGGCGGGGGTGATCCATATGTCGAAATCGATGGCGATGGAATGGGTGGATCGCGGCATTCGCGTTAACTCGATCTCGCCTGGCTATACCGCAACGCCGATGAACACGCGGCCGGAAATGGTACATCAAACCAAGGATTTCGAGAGCCAAACGCCGATGCAGCGGATGGCTGATGTCAATGAGATGGTCGGGCCTGCGGTGTTTTTGCTGTCTGATGCCGCCTCTTATTGCACTGGCGTTGATCTTTTGGTCGATGGCGGGTTCTGCTGCTGGTAAGGCCTCTGGCCCAGATACAGTTTTAACGACTGCGCCGGCCGCCTGTCCTGACAGCGGCCGGCGCAGTCTTTTGCTGCCTGTCTTTAGGCGTATATACCGTTCAAGTTTGCTTCGCCAAAGCCCGCTTGGCTGCTTGCCGGCACAGGCCTTGGCGCATCGTTCAAACCGGCTGTTGCCAAGCTATGATTCGGGCTTTGTTTCCAATTTAGGATCAATTGCCGCAATTTTCGGTGATTGTTTACAAATTGATTCAGCGGCACGCCGGCGCCCAGCAGACTCAAACCGACCAGAGTTTTCTCCCGCAAGGTGGTCTGTTTGTCGCCATTTGGGGCAATGCCGGAAACAATTGCTCGAGCCCGCAGGCAGAGATACCCTGAAATTGTTCAGGTTTTACACGGATTCGATCCATTTCTTTGAGTCAAATTGTTCTCGTATTCGACGCATTTTGCGCAGGGCAAAGCCGCGGCAAGTCGCTAATATTATGCGGCGCAGAGGCCTGTTAACCTTGGTTTATTGAGTATTTTCTTTACTCGATGGTCTCTAAACACTAGCTTAACTGAGTGTGCGTATAGACTTAAGTGTAGGTGGTGGGGGCTACCTGAGTCGGCTTGAACTCCTTGCGGAGATTAGCCGGCTTTTTGCTTTGGATCTATTCGAGCTTTTTCTGCGGCATGTTTTGCCGCCCCTGTTGCTGCTGCTGGGAGAGTACGAGTTGGGTGCGTTTGTTAAAGGTAATGACAAAGATTTTGTCGCAGGCGGCGTGTCTCACGCCAAGCTTTTCCGCAGCATACAAAAGACTGTGATGACTGGCGTTGCCGCGTTGCGCGCCCGCTCAGGCGGGGGCGCCGACGCCCCTGACGGCCCTTACACCCATACTGCGATCTTCCACCAAGACTTGCGCGCGCAATCGGCTGGTTTCGTGCCCGCATGCGTCATTGCCACCCAACCAGACTACCAAGGAGCGAACTAATGACAACTCTGAATGGCACCACGGGCAATGACTTCGTCGCCGGCACGGCGGCCAACGAACAGATCTTTGGTCTGGATGGCAATGACGATCTGCGCGGCAATGCGGGCAATGACACGATCGCAGCGGGCACTGGCGATGATTATGTCGAGGGGAACCTTGGCGATGATCTGCTGTATGGCGAAACTGGCAATGATAATATGCGTGGCAACGAGGGGAACGATACCCTCTATCTTGGCTCGGGCGACGACTTTGGCGCCGGCGGCGATGGCCTGGATACAATCTATGGCGAAGAGGGCAATGACCTGATCGAGGCTGGCCTAGGCAATGACTTGGCCTATGGCGGCAGCGGCAACGATATTATCTCGGACGATCCGCTGGGGCCGTATGCCGCTGGCGGCGGCGATGACCGCTTTT
>NZ_DAIPZF010000059.1:0-11705 GCF_036782355.1 Cypionkella sp. | reverse complement strand
GGCGGCACGATGAACAACAAGGTTGTCTACAACCTGCATTACGCCTTTTATAACATGGGCTTTACCGTGATGCGGTTTAACTTCCGTGGCGTCGGGCGCAGTCAGGGCGAATATGACATGGGCATCGGCGAGCTGTCGGATGCGGCCTCGGCGCTGGATTATCTGCAATCGATGAACCAAAACTCAAAGCATTGCTGGGTTGCGGGCTTTTCCTTTGGCGCCTGGATCGGCATGCAGCTTTTGATGCGCCGCCCCGAGATCACGGGCTTTATCTCGGTCGCGCCTCCGGCCAATCTTTATGATTTCTCGTTCCTTGCGCCCTGCCCGGCTTCGGGTCTGGTGATCAACGGCACCGCAGATAAAGTGGCGCCGCCGAAAGACACCGTCAGCCTTGTGAACAAGCTGCACGAGCAAAAGGGCATCACCGTCACCCACACCCAGATCGAGGGCGCGGATCACTTCTTCAAAGACGAAGAGGCGCATATGAACCCAATGATCGACCATGTTTCGACCTATGTGAAGCGTCGTTTGGGCGAGACAACCCGCTAATGTCGGTGCTGGAAGATATGGGCGATGCTTTGGCGCGCGATGTGATTTCAGCTATGGAAGAGCTGGGAGACGATCGTTTTTTTGACAAGGTTTCCAAAGTCTTGCTGGATGCCTCGCCCACAATGCAAGAGGCGTTTTTAACCGCCTATCGCGTGCGGGTGGCCGAAAAGCGTGGCCGTGCCTATATCGAAGCTGCGCTGAAAGCCAAGCGCGAGGGCCGTGAAGGCCCCCGCGTGGTGATGGACCAAGGCGGCGGCCATTGACCGATCGCCTCGAGGCTCAGTTTGCCTTTCTGAACGAGGCTGACCGGCTGAAATCGGTGCTGCGCGCCACCACTTTGGTGGATGGCTCGCGGCGCGAAAACTCGGGCGAACATTCCTGGCATCTGGCGCTCTATGCGCTGATCTTGGCCGATCAGGCTGATCCGGATGTCGATATAAACCGCGTACTGCGGATGCTGTTGATCCATGACCTTGTCGAGATTGATGTAGGCGATGTGCCGATCCATTCGGCCAATGGCCAAGCTCACGGCAGTACGTCCGTACAAGATTGCGAAGCTGCGGCAGCTGTCCGCATTTTTGGCCTGCTGCCTGCTGATCTGGGCCAACCTTTGCTGGCGCTTTGGCAAGAGTTCGAGGCAGCCGAGACCCCAGACGCGATCTTTGCCAAATCGCTGGACCGCGTGCAGCCGGTGATGGCCAATCTGATGTCAGGCGGCGGCACTTGGATTGAATACAACGTCACAGCCCAGCAGTTGGAAGACCGCGTCGGCGTCAAGGTCGCGCGCGGTGCGCCGAAGCTTTGGGATTGGGTCAAGCAAAAGACCGCCGGTTATTTTCAGACAGGCTAAGTTTTCGGTATACCGCTGCATACCGTCTTTTCTTTTACGCAATTTTCACCTAAAGCAGCCATAAGCGAATCCATATAGTTAAGGGGCTGATATGACCAAAATTAAGGTGGCGAATCCTGTCGTTGAACTCGACGGCGATGAAATGACCCGCATTATCTGGGATTTTATCAAAAAGAAGTTGATCCTGCCCTATCTTGATCTGGATCTGAAATATTACGATCTGGGCATCGAAGAACGCGACCGCACCAATGACCAGATCACCATCGACAGCGCCGAGGCGATCAAGAAATACGGCGTTGGCGTCAAATGCGCGACCATCACCCCAGACGAACAGCGGGTTGAAGAGTTCGGCCTGAAACAAATGTGGCGCTCGCCCAATGGCACCATCCGCAACATCCTTGGCGGTGTGATCTTTCGCGAACCGATCATTTGCAAAAACGTGCCACGGCTTGTGCCGGGCTGGACCAAACCCATCGTGATCGGCCGCCACGCCTTTGGTGACCAATATCGCGCCACCGATTTTCACTTTCCCGGGGCCGGCAAGCTGACGATGAAATTTGTCGGCGAAGACGGCAGCGTGATCGAAAAAGACGTCTACTCCGCGCCCTCGGCCGGCGTCTATATGGGCATGTATAATCTTGACGACAGCATCATCGACTTTGCCCGCTCGTCGCTGAACTATGGTCTGCTCAAGGGCTGGCCGGTGTATCTCTCGACCAAAAACACCATCCTCAAGGCCTATGATGGCCGCTTCAAGGATCTGTTCGCCAAGGTCTATGCTGATGAATTTGAAGACAAATTCAAAGCCGCCGGCATTCACTACGAACACCGCTTGATCGACGATATGGTGGCTTCGGCGCTGAAATGGTCGGGGGGCTATGTTTGGGCCTGCAAAAATTATGACGGCGATGTGCAATCTGACACTGTCGCTCAGGGCTTTGGCAGCCTTGGGCTAATGACCTCGGTGCTGATGACGCCCGATGGCAAGATTGTTGAGGCAGAGGCCGCCCATGGCACCGTGACGCGGCATTATCGCCAGCATCAAAAGGGTCAGGCGACCTCGACAAATTCGATCGCCTCGATCTTCGCTTGGTCAGGCGGGCTGAAGCATCGCGCCAAGCTTGACGACAACGAGGCGCTGATGCGCTTTGCCGCCACCTTGGAAAAAGTCACCGTCGCCACGGTCGAGGATGGCTTTATGACCAAGGATCTGGCGCTGCTGGTTGGCCCCGATCAGAAATGGCTGACCACGATGGGCTATTTGGAAAAGGTTGACGAATATCTGAACAAAGCCTTGGTGGGCTAAAGACATCGGGCCGGCCACTGTGCCGGCCCGTTTTTTTTCACAGCACGCCTATTTGGGCAAAAACAGACGATCATTCGGCCCCAGCGCCTGCGCGTGATAGCCAAAGCCCTCAAGATACACGCTGACCGCATCCAAAAGCTGTTCGCGCGGCAGACATTCTACCCAAAGCGCTGGCTGGCGCTGGCGCAAAATGCCCTCGGCCCCCATCAGCACCTCCATCTGCATGCCTTCGACGTCAATCTTAATCAGATCAAGATCGGCCAGATCGTCGGCTTCAAGCACATCATCCAGTGCAAAAAGCGCAACCGTGCCGTCTTTTTTCGCGCGATAGGTGGTTGCCCCCAGATTGCGTGGATTGAAGCGCGCCATCTCGCCAAAGCCAGTTTCTGCACCAAGCAGACAGTTATAGGCCAGCACCCGATCTTCGATCTGGTTCAGAACGATGGTGTCGCACAGCGTGGCATAGGCATGCGGCATCGGCTCGAAGGCCAGCACCTTGGCGGCCCCCATCACGCGGGTGAAATAGGCGGTGTGATTGCCAATATTGGCACCGATATCGCAAACAATCGAGCGCGGTCCGATCAGGCCAAAGGTCTCAAGCTGGGCCAATTGCCTCGCCTCGTAAAAGCTGCGGGTCTTTAGAATCACCCTTTGTAGATAGTCTTCCTGCGCATCGGGCAATGACAGCGCCACGCGGGTTGCGCGCGGGCCGTTAAAACGCAGAATATGCCCGGCCTCAAGCAAAGCCACCCGTTGCAACAGCAGCTGATCCTCGATCTGCCGGCTCAACAGATCCAATTTCGTCTCGAGAGGTGTCAGATCAAAGCTGTCGTCGCGCGGCACTGCGGAAATTTGCGCCTGTCTGACTGCCATATGTTCCCTCTTGCGCCTGTTTCGAACAGCCTGACCCGCAACCATGGTCGAAAAACGGCAAAGTTAAGATAAATCTGGTGCAACCGAGGGTCTGTCTCGATTTTTTGCGCCAAAATTCAAGCGCAGCCGCGCCAAAGCCACGCATTGCGCTTGGTTTTCGTAAACTTCCAAGGTTCCTCTGGCCTTTCCGCGCAGTCTGGGGTATCGCGCGGATCAAAGCTGACAAATGAAAGTGACCCTCCCGATGGAGCTCCGCAACATCGCCATTATCGCGCACGTCGACCATGGCAAGACCACCCTCGTTGACGAACTGCTCAAGCAGTCCGGTTCGTTCCGTGAAAACCAAGCCGTTTCCGAACGCGCGATGGACAGCAACGACATCGAACGCGAGCGTGGCATCACCATTCTTGCCAAATGTACCTCGCTGGAATGGCAAGGCCTGCGCATCAATATCGTCGACACCCCCGGTCACGCCGACTTTGGTGGCGAAGTCGAGCGGATTTTGTCGATGGTTGACGGTGTGGTTTTGCTGGTGGATGCGGCTGAAGGCCCGATGCCACAGACCAAATTCGTGACCGCAAAGGCGCTTGCGCTGGGTCTGCGTCCGATTGTGGTTCTGAACAAAGTCGATAAGCCTGATGCAGAACCTGCGCGCGCGCTGAACGAAGTGTTCGACCTGTTTGCCAACCTTGGCGCCGACGACGATCAGCTTGATTTCCCAGTGCTTTACGCCTCGGGTCGCGCTGGTTGGGCGGACGCAGAGCTTGACGGTCCGCGCAAGGATCTGAATGCGCTTTATGATCTGGTGGTAAGCCATGTCAAAGAGCCAAAGCAGCTGTCGCGCCGCAACGAGCCGTTTCAGATGCTGGCAACCACGCTTTCGGCTGACCCCTTTATCGGCCGTATTCTGACCGGCCGTGTCGAGGCAGGCACCCTGCGTGCAGGCGAAACCATCAAGGCGCTGTCGCGCGATGGCACCAAGATCGAACAGTTCCGCGTGTCGAAGGTTTTGGCCTTCCGCGGTCTGGTTCAGACCCCGATTGATGCCGCAGAGGCTGGCGATATCGTCACCTTGGCCGGCATGACCAAGGCAACCGTGGCCGATACGCTTTGCGCTTTGGAAGTGGACGTCGCCATCCCCGCACAGCCGATTGACCCGCCGACGATTTCGGTGACCTTTGGCATCAACGACTCGCCTCTGGCAGGCAAAGAAGGCTCTAAGGTTCAGTCGCGCGTGATCCGCGAACGTCTGATGCGCGAAGCCGAAGTCAACGTCGCGATCAAAATCTCGGACACCCCAACCGGTGACGCCTTTGAAGTCGCCGGTCGTGGCGAATTGCAGATGGGCGTGTTGATCGAGAACATGCGCCGCGAAGGCTTCGAGCTGTCGATCTCGCGTCCAAAGGTGATCTTCCAAGACATCGACGGCGTGAAATCCGAGCCTATCGAAGAAGTCACCATCGACGTTGATGACGAATATACCGGCGCTGTGATCGAGAAAATCACCGGTCCGCGTAAGGGCGATCTGGTCGAGATGAAACCGGCAGGCGTTGGCAAGACCCGCATCATCGCGCATGTGCCTTCGCGCGGTCTGATCGGCTATCATGGCCAGTTCATGACCGACACCCGCGGCACCGGCGTGTTGAACCGCGTGTTCCACGGCTGGGCACCGCACAAGGGTGCGATCGAAGGCCGTCGCCAAGGCGTGCTGATTTCGATGGAAACCGGTATTTCGGTGGCCTATGCGATGTGGAAACTTGAAGACCGCGGCCACTTCTTTATTGGCGTGCAAGAACCCGTTTACACCGGCATGATCATCGGCGAACACAGCCGTGACAACGATCTGGAAGTGAACCCGCTGAAGGGCAAACAGCTGACCAACGTCCGCGCCTCGGGCACCGACGAAGCTGTGCGCCTGACCACGCCGGTGAAACTGTCGCTGGAACAGTGCATCGCCTATATCGACGATGACGAACTGGTTGAAGTGACGCCAAAATCGGTGCGGATGCGCAAACGTTTCTTGGATAGCACCGAGCGTAAGCGCAACAAGAGCAAAGACTAAAACAAAGAAAAACCGCCCCTTGGGGCGGTTTTTTTACAGGCTGTGGCAGGGTCGGCTTAGGCGGCCAAAGCCAGCCTGCAGGGGCGAAAATCTTCCACCGTTACGGTTTCGCCGTCAAATGTCGAAAAGCTTGCGCTGGCAATCTCGGTCCAATCGCCCTGCCCATCCTCAAGCGGCTCTGAAACCACCGCCATGCCCTGACGCGTTTCGGAATAGCGGTAGTAAAGCGATGGCACCTGTTCGTCGCTGGAATAGCGCACCGCATAAAGCTTTTTGCCGTCCGACAAGGCCGCCGTCATCCGCAGATAGGGCGCTGCCCCCTTGGCCTTGGCAATCGAGATAAACCGCGCCGCAGCCCGTTCCAGCGCGCCACGCGGATCGGCGTCCAACCCCTCGCCCAAGGCCACCAGAAACAGCGCCTCGGAATCGGTGGCACCTTTGCGGTCGCTATAAAGCTCTTCCGGGATCATCATTTCAGCATCGCGGCGGAACTTTTCAAAGCCGCCGATCTGGCCGTTGTGCATGAACGACCAAGTGCCATGCGCAAAGGGATGGCAATTGTTGCGGCTGGTCGCGGTGCCGGTCGAGGCCCGCACATGCGCCATAAACAGATGCGATTTCACCTGCGCGGTCAGGCTTTTCAGGTTCGGATCCGACCAAGCCGGCAGCACATCGCGGTAAAGCCCGGGCTCTGCGCGCTCGGCGTACCAAGCAAGCCCAAAGCCATCAGCATTGATCGCCGAATTGCACTGGGTGGCGCAATGGCTTTGATGGATCAAGGAATGCCCCGGGCGACTGACGATCTCTTCCAGAAAAATCGGAGTGCCAATATAGGCTGCCCAGCGACACATGTGTTAACCCCTTGGTAAGGGACCAGGTTTTAGCATTGGTCCATTTGCGGGAAAGAGTATCACAGCCAAGCCGGCGCTCAATACAATTTCCCGCGAAATGCAATCAATCGCCCAGCTCTTCCACCACCATCAGATCGCGCAGCGAAGCGCCTTTGGCATGGGCAAGCGCTGTTTGATAGTCGGGCGAATGATAGCAGGCCACCGCCGCCTCAAGACTTGGAAAGCGCGCGACGACATTGCGCGCGCGCTCGTTGCCCTCAAGCTGGACATAGCGGCCACCGCGGGCCAGAAACACCCCGCCGTGGGCCGCAATCGCGGGGCCAGCCCCTGTGGCATAGCGGCCATAGGCCTCGGCGTCGGTGACATCGACATGGGCAATCCACAAAGCGGTTGGCATCCTAGGCCTCCAGCGCTGCGTGAACGGCGGCAATCGCGGCATCGGCCAGCGCAATATCTGCGCCGCCCGCCTGCGCCATATCTGGCCTGCCACCGCCGCCCTTGCCGCCAAGCGCCTCGGCCGCAGCTTTGACCAGCGTTACCGCCGAAATCCGCGCGGTCATATCCGCCGTCACGCCAGCAGCCACCGCAGGTTTCGCCCCAGTATCGGCAATCAGCACCACAGCGCCCGAGCCGATCTGCGCCTTCATCTCGTCAATCAGCGCCGGAAGATCCTTGCCCGAGACGCCGCTCAGCACCTGCGCAATCAGCTTTACGCCGTTGATTTCCTTGATCTCTGGGCCGCCCGACTTGCCGCCCATCGCCAACTCGCGGCGCAGTTGCGCCACCTCATTGGCCAAAGCGCGCCGCTCGTCTTGCAAGGCTTTGACGCGGTCCAGCACATCGCCCGCATGGGTTTTCAGCGCCGTGGCCACATCCGACAGGCGGGCGTCTTGCGCGCGCAAATGGTCCAGTGCGGCCTGCCCCGTCAGTGCCTCAATCCGGCGAACGCCCGAAGACGAGGCGCTTTCGCTGATCAAAACAAAGGCGCCAATATCGCCGGTGCGCTTGACATGGGTGCCGCCGCAAAGCTCGAGGCTATAGGTGCGCCCGTCGCTGCCCTTGCCCGAACCGTCCAGCTGCCCCATCGAGACCACGCGGACCTCATCGCCATATTTCTCGCCAAACAGCGCCTGCGCGCCCAAGGCCCGCGCGTCATCAGGCGTCATGATCCGGGTGTCCACGGCGGTGTTCTGCCGCACAAAGGCGTTGACCTCGGCCTCGACCGTGCCGATTTCGGCAGCCGTCATGCCTTGGCTGTGGCTGAAATCAAAGCGCAAACGATCTGGCGCGTTCAAGCTGCCACGCTGGGCGACATGATCGCCCAAAGCGCGCCGCAGCGCCTCGTGCAGCAAGTGGGTGACCGAGTGGTTGGCCTGAATAGAGGCGCGCCGCGCATGGCTGACCTCGAGCTTGGCGGCCTGACCGCGCAGGATGCTGCCTTCGATCACAGTGCCCAAGTGGATGAAAACGCCTGCGGTTTTCTTGGTGTCGGTGACTTCGACCAAACCTGTTGCCGTGCGGATAAAGCCGGTATCGCCGACCTGACCGCCGCTTTCTGCATAGAACGGCGTCTGGTTGACCATGACTTGTACGTTCGTGCCAGTGGCTGCATCGCCAATTTGCGCGCCGTCACGCACCAAGGCCAGCACCTCGCCCTCGGCGGTTTCAGTGTCATAGCCAAGGAATTCGGTGACGCCCTTGTCTTGCGCAAGCTCGAACCAGATATTGGCGTCAGTCGCCTCGCCCGAACCGACCCAAGCCGCGCGCGCTTTCTTGCGCTGCTCGTCCATCGCGGTCTCGAAGCCCTGCACATCGACGCCGCGCCCCTTTTCGCGCAGCGCATCCTGCGTCAGATCCAAGGGGAAGCCGTAGGTGTCATAAAGCTTGAACGCTGCCGGGCCGGGCAGATCGCCGCCCTCGGGAATACGCTCTAACTCGTCGTCCAGCAGCTTCAGACCACGGTCAAGCGTGGTGCGGAACCGGCTTTCCTCGAGCCGCAGCGTCTCTTCGATCATGCTCTGCGCGCGGCCCAACTCGGGATAGGCCGCCCCCATTTGCCGCACCAAAGTCGGCACCAGCTTGTGCATCACCGGATCTTGCGCGCCCAACATATGCGCGTGGCGCATGGCGCGGCGCATAATCCGGCGCAGCACATAACCGCGCCCCTCATTCGACGGCATCACACCATCGGCAATCAGGAAAGAGGTCGAGCGCAAGTGGTCGGCAATGACGCGGTGGTGCATTTTGCCCGGACCATCCGGATCGGCACTGGTCGCATGCGCCGAAGCCTCGATCAGGCTGCGCATCAGATCGGTGTCGTAATTGTCGTGCTTGCCTTGCAAAAGCGCACCAATCCGCTCAAGCCCCATGCCGGTGTCGATCGACTGCATCTCAAGCGGGCGCAGGCTGCCATCGGCAAACTGCTCGTTTTGCATGAAAACATTGTTCCAGATTTCAATGAAACGGTCGCCATCTTCCTCGGCACTCCCCGGAGGGCCGCCCCAGATATGTTCGCCGTGGTCATAGAAAATCTCGGTGCAAGGTCCGCAAGGCCCCGTCGGCCCCATGCGCCAAAAGTTGTCATCCGAAGCGATGCGGATGATCTTATGCTCGGGCAGACCGGCGATTTTCTTCCAGAAATTGGCGGCCTCGTCATCGGTGTGATAGACGGTGACCAGAAGCTTATTCTTATCAAGGCCGAAATCTTTGGTCAGCAATTCCCAAGCAAAAGCAATGGCTTGCTCTTTGAAGTAATCGCCAAAGCTAAAGTTTCCCAGCATCTCGAAAAAGGTATGATGCCGCGCGGTATAGCCGACATTGTCCAGATCGTTGTGCTTGCCGCCCGCGCGCACGCATTTTTGCGCCGTGGTGGCGCGCTTGTAATCGCGGGTCTCGACGCCGGTAAAGGCGTTCTTGAACTGCACCATCCCCGAGTTGGTAAACATCAAGGTCGGATCATTGCGCGGCACCAAGGGCGAGCTTTCAACGACACGGTGGTCGTTGCGCGCAAAGAAATCGGTGAAGGTCGAGCGGATATCGTTCAACGAAGGCATAGGTTTGGCCCCCCAAAAGGCAGAAAAAAGGGTGATTGCGCCCCGTTTATCCCCGCAAGACGGGCCTGTCCACGCCTTGATTGCTTTGCACAAAAAAAGGCCGGAAACTCGGGGTTCCGGCCTGGTTTTTTAGATCATTTGATCAAGGATCAGTCGTCGAGCAATGCAGTATCCTCGGAGGCCATAGCAAAATCCAAACCATTGGCGGCGCGGATCTTTTCTTCGATGTCTCGCGCCATCGCAGGGTTTTGCTTTAGGAAGGTTTTCGCATTCTCGCGGCCCTGCCCGATCCGCTCATCGCTGAAGGAATACCAGCTGCCGGATTTCTCGACCACGCCAGCTTTGACGCCGATATCGACCAACTCGCCCATCTTCGAGATGCCCTCGCCATACATGATGTCGAATTCAACTTCGCGGAACGGAGGGGCAACCTTGTTCTTCACCACTTTGACGCGGGTCGAGTTGCCAACCACTTCGTCGCGGTCCTTGATCGCGCCGGTGCGGCGAATATCCAAGCGCACCGAGGCGTAAAACTTCAGCGCATTGCCGCCGGTGGTGGTTTCGGGCGAGCCAAACATCACGCCAATCTTCATGCGGATCTGGTTGATAAAGATCACCATGCAATTGCTGCGGCCAATGCTGGCGGTCAGTTTGCGCATGGCTTGGCTCATCAGACGCGCTTGCGAGCCCATCTGCATATCGCCCATATCGCCTTCGATTTCCGATTTCGGCGTCAAAGCTGCGACCGAATCGACCACAATCAGGCTAACAGCCCCCGAGCGCACCAGCGTGTCGACAATCTCCAAAGCCTGCTCGCCAGTGTCGGGTTGGCTGATCAGCAGCTCGTCCAGATTGACGCCCAGCTTTTTGGCATATTGCGGATCAAGCGCATGTTCAGCGTCAACAAAGGCGCAAACGCCGCCCTTTTTCTGCGCTTCGGCCACACAATGCAGCGTGAGCGTGGTCTTGCCCGAAGATTCAGGACCATAAATCTCAATAATCCGCCCCTGCGGCAAACCGCCGATGCCCAAAGCAATGTCCAGCCCCAAAGACCCGGTCGAGGTCGCCTCGACATCCATCACCGCATTGTCTTGGCCGAGCTTCATAATCGAGCCCTTGCCAAACTGGCGTTCAATCTGTGCCAATGCGCTTTCCAGCGCCTTTGCCTTGTCCATATCGCGCTTCCCGTTCAATTCGAGTAGATTTGCCGCTGCCATTTGCTTTGCCCTTATTCCATGCTTGCATCCAGGCGGCAATCGCCGAAGATGTTCTTGCTTTGTTTGCTATCTATGGGGGTAAAAAGAGAACATTTCAATCAAATTGTCGCCCATTCACTATTCAGCAGGAAAATTAATGAAGCGTTACCATCGCTGGGCTTTTGGGAGTGTTGCGCAAGATATTTGAAAAAACATGGGCTTTCTTGGCAAAAACAGTCACTTGCACTGCGCGTGAACGGTCTCTGTTAGGTCTGACAGCGAAAACGGCTTGGCAAGGAAGGTTGAATTCGGAATCCGCGATTGGCCTTCTGACAGCGATTCTTCGGCATAGCCCGACACAAAAATAACCCGCACCTGCGGTCTTTTTTGCAATGCAATGCGCACCCAAGTTGGACCATCCATACCCGGCATCACCACATCGGTGACAAAGATATCAATCTGAAGCGTCTCATCTTGCAAAATCTGCAAAGCCGCTTCGGCACTCTCGGCCTCAAGCACGGTAAAGCCGCGCATCCGCAGGGCGCGGCTGGCGAAGGCGCGCACCGGCGCCTCGTCTTCTACCAACAGCACCACGCCTTCGCCTTGTCGGACAAGCTGTGGCTTTGCAGGCTTTGCCGGGCTGACGCGCTCTTCGCCTTGGTAAATCGGGAAATACAGCTGGAAACTGCTGCCCTCACCCTCGGTCGAATCGACAAAAATATAGCCGCCCGATTGTTTGACGATGCCGTAAGCGGTGGAAAGCCCGAGTCCCGTGCCCTCACCCACGCGTTTGGTGGTGAAAAATGGCTCGAAAATCTTGGTAAGCCGGTCTGAAGGGATGCCGCAGCCGCTGTCGGTGACCCGAATCACCGCGTAATCGCCGGCGGGCACAACAGCGCGGTCGCGGTGCAAATCATCAATCAGATGCAGCGCTTGGGTGTCGATCCCGATGGTGCCCCCCGACG
>NZ_DAIPZF010000058.1:0-11776 GCF_036782355.1 Cypionkella sp. | reverse complement strand
GAAGGCGGCCGCACCGTCGGCGCTGGCGTGGTTTCGAAAATCATCAAGTAAAAGCCTTGCAGCCAAAAGCTGCGATGTGACAGATAACGCACGGGGGCAACCTCGTGCGTTTTTTGTTTTGTTGCACTGCCTGAACGCAAGGACGCTCCGCGGGGGATATTTAGGCCAAGATGAAAGGGCGGCACAGGCTTTCATCTTGGCGCAAATATCCCCGCCGGAGGCTTGCTCGGCTTGCCTGTTGCACTTGGTTTGGGTTTTTGTGGGCCTGTGGTGGTTCCCCTCTTGATTTCCCAGTCTTGCTGCCGTAATCCCGCCTCAGGCACAGGAGTTTAGCTCAGTTGGTAGAGCATCGGTCTCCAAAACCGAGGGTCGTGGGTTCGAGTCCCCCAACTCCTGCCAGCCTGATAAGATACCCCCTCCCCACCCGCAAACCGTCGCAAGTGTTTCAGGCTGACACGTTGTCGCGACTGGGATGGAAATCCTGCGGATTTGGGCCCATCTTTAGCATTCGATAAAATGGGAGTTTTTCATGTCGGGGTATCAAAAATCCGCTGAGCGCATTGCCGCGCTGTCGCCCGAGCAGTTTCGGGTCACGCAACAAAATGGCACCGAACGCGCCGGCACCGGCGCCTATTTGCACAATCACGAGGCCGGTATCTATGTTGATATTGTTTCGGGCGAGCCTTTGTTTGCTTCGGCTGACAAGTTTGAGAGCGGTTGCGGTTGGCCAAGTTTCACCAAGCCGATTGAGCCTGCGCATGTTGCCGAGTTGCGTGACACCACGCATGGCATGATCCGGGTTGAGGTGCGCTCAAAGCATGGTGACAGCCATTTGGGGCATGTATTTCCTGATGGCCCGCGCGATCGTGGCGGTTTGCGCTATTGCATCAATTCGGCTTCTTTGCGTTTTGTGGCGCGCGGCGATATGGAAGCCGAGGGCTATGGCGCTTACATCAATCAAGTGGAGGATGTGAAATGACGACGGAAACCGCAGTTCTGGCGGGCGGCTGCTTTTGGGGCATGCAGGATCTGATCCGCAAGATGCAGGGGGTGATCAGCACCCGTGTTGGCTATTCTGGCGGCGATGTTGCCAATGCCACTTATCGCAATCATGGCAGCCATGCCGAGGCGATTGAGGTGGTGTTTGACTCTGCCAAGATCAGCTATCGCGACCTGCTGGAGTTTTTCTTTCAGATCCACGATCCCAGCACCCGCAACCGTCAGGGCAATGATCTGGGGCCATCCTATCGCTCGGCGATCTATTACACCTCGGCCGCGCAGCAGGCTGCGGCTTTGGATACGATTGCCGATGTGGATGCTTCGGGGCTTTGGCCAGCGCCTGTTGTGACCGAAGTGGCACCGCTTGGTCCGTTCTGGGAGGCAGAGCCAGAGCATCAGGATTATCTGGAGCGCAAACCGGATGGCTATACCTGCCATTTTGTGCGGCCGAATTGGAAGTTGCCACGGCGCGCGGCGGAATAGGCTTGGGGTGGCAGGCTGCGAAAAGTGGCCTGCTGCTTCTGCCTTGAAATCTGATGACGATGCGCGTATCTGCGCTGCAACCAGAGTTATTTGCGTGGAATCCGATAATGTCCAAGACCAATCCCGTCCAGTTCATGCAGCAGGTCCGCGCCGAAGTGGCCAAGGTCACTTGGCCCACGCGTCGTGAAGTGATGCTGACCACGGTGATGGTTTTCATCATGGCCGCGCTGACCGCCACCTTCTTTAGCATCGTCGATATTGGCATTCGCTTTGGTTTGACGGCGATTGTTGGCGGGTTCTAAGCCTGCGGCAAATTGATCAAGCTTTTGGTCGATCTGTGGAATTCCCTTGAAATTGGGGGCGTGGAGCGGTATTGGCCCCCAATCCAAAGGGAAACAGGCGCGCAGCGATTCGTGTTGCGCGCTGTTTTTTGTTCTGGGAACGGCGGGTTAACCGCTTGTAAAGATAAAACATTCGGGCGCAACGGCGGCCGGGCAGACAAGGTGGAAGTGGCATGGCCAAGCGTTGGTATTCGGTGAGCGTTCTCTCGAATTTTGAGAAGAAAGTTGCCGAGCAGATCAAGACCGCCGTTGCCGAGGCAAATCTTGGCGACGAAATTGACGAAGTGCTGGTGCCCACCGAAGAGGTGATCGAGGTGCGTCGTGGCAAGAAGGTGACGTCCGAGCGTCGCTTTATGCCGGGCTATGTCTTGGTGCGGATGGAGATGTCCAGCCGGGGCTATCACCTGATCTCTTCGATCAACCGCGTGACGGGGTTTTTGGGGCCGCAAGGCAAGCCGATGCCGATGCGCGACGCCGAAGTAAATCAGATTCTGAACCGTGTGGAAGAGGGTGAAGTTGCACCGCGCAACCTGATCCGCTTTGAAACCGGCGAAAAGGTTAAAGTCACAGACGGTCCGTTCGAGGGCTTTGACGGCATGGTCGAAGACGTTGATGAGGCCAACAGCCGCCTGAAGGTCTCGGTGTCGATCTTTGGTCGTGCGACGCCTGTGGAATTGGAATTCACCCAGGTCTCGAAAGAGCTCTGAGTGTATCGCGTGGGAGGCACGCGCGGCGCAAGCCGTGACAAGCCGCACCACTAAACCGCGCCACTCTGGCGCTGTGAGTAAAGGAGAGGCCACATGGCCAAGAAGATTATCGGCAGCTTGAAGCTGCAAGTTAAAGCGGGTCAAGCCAACCCCTCCCCACCGGTTGGTCCGGCACTGGGTCAGCGCGGCTTGAACATCATGGCTTTCGTCAAGGAATTCAACGCGAAGACCGCTGACGCAGAGCCAGGCACCCCGACGCCTGTCATCATCACCTATTATCAGGACAAGTCGTTCAGCCTTGAGTTCAAGACTGCACCTGCTTCGTTCCTGCTGAAAAAAGCTGCTGGCCTGCCACCCGTTGGCAAGCGTAACCGCGCTAAGGGCTCTGATAAGCCCGGTCGTACGGTTGCCGGCACCGTGACGCTTGCCCAAATCCGCGGCATTGCTGAAGCCAAGATGAAAGACCTGAACGCGAACTCCGTAGAGGCCGCGATGCAGATCATCATGGGCTCGGCGAAGTCCTGCGGCATCGATGTGAAAGGGTAAGTCATGGCCAAGATTGGTAAACGTACCGCGGCTTCGCGGAAGGCCTTTGAAGGCAAGACGATCGTTTCGGTTGAAGAAGCAGTTGCGCTGATCAAAAGCGCTGCAACCGCGAAATTCGACGAGACCCTTGAAATCGCGATGAACCTTGGTGTTGACCCACGTCACGCTGACCAAATGGTTCGCGGCGTTGTTCAGCTGCCAAACGGCACTGGCAAGACCGTCCGCGTGGCTGTGTTCGCACGCGCTGCAAAGGCTGATGAAGCCAAAGCAGCTGGTGCAGACATCGTTGGCGCAGAAGACCTGATGGAAGCCATCCAAGGCGGCAAAATCGACTTCGACCGTTGCATTGCAACGCCGGACATGATGCCTTTGGTTGGTCGTCTGGGTAAGATCCTGGGCCCACGCAACCTGATGCCAAACCCTAAAGTCGGCACCGTGACGATGGACGTGAAAACGGCCGTTGAAGCAGCCAAGGGCGGCGAAGTGCAGTTCAAAGTTGAAAAAGCTGGCGTTATTCACGCTGGTATCGGCAAAGTTTCGTTCTCGGACGAAAAGCTGGCTGAAAACGTGCGCGCCTTCGTGGAAGCCGTTTCCAAAGCCAAGCCTGCTGGTGCCAAGGGTGCATACCTGAAGAAAGTGTCGCTGTCCTCGACCATGGGTCCGGGCGTGGCATTGGATCTGGCGTCTGCTGCGAAATAAGCCGTTGGGGGTTACCCCCAGCGCATGAAATTCCTGACCCTTCGGGGAAAGGATGGTGGGGCGAAAAGATGCAAGTCTTCAGCCCCATCCTGTCCGAGAAGGCCGGTGACGCGCAAACGTCTTAATATCCTGCCCGAGATGGGGAACGAGATGATGTCGCCTTCGGGAGATTTTGGCTCGGGACCCGTAAAATGGACCCGAACGCCTGTCGCGAGACGGGCTTAATTGAGCCGGGGGGAAACCCCCAAACTTGGAGTGAAACTGTGGATAGAGCCCAGAAAGAGAAATTGGTCGAGGAACTCGGCCAGATCTTCGCAAGCTCTGGCGTTGTAGTGGTTGCTCACTACGCGGGTATGACGGTTAAACAGATGCAGGACCTACGCGCAAAAATGCGCGCCGTTGGTGGGTCCGTTCGCGTTGCCAAGAACAAGCTCGCCAAGATCGCCCTTGAAGGCAACCCCTCTGCAAAGATGGGTGACCTTCTGTCGGGCATGACTGTACTTGCCTATACCGAGGATCCCGTCGCTGGTGCGAAGGTTTCCGAGGAATACGCAAAGGCTAACGACAAGTTCGTTATCCTTGGCGGTTCCATGGGCGGTACGATGTTGGACCCAGCTGGGGTCAAAGCTGTGGCTGCTATGCCATCGCGCGAAGAGCTTCTTGCTCAAATCGTGTCGATGATCGGCGCTCCTGCTTCGTCCATCGCTGGTGCCATTGGCGCGCCTGCTTCGAACATCGCAAGCATCCTGTCGACCATCGAAGAAAAGGCCGCGGCCTAATCTTTGTACTCGCGTAGGGTCTTGAACCTTACCTCGTTAGAACCATCTTAACTGAACGGAACATGAAATGTCTGATCTGAACAAACTCGCCGAGCAAATCGTAGGCTTGACCCTGCTGCAGGCGCAAGAACTGAAAACCATCCTGAAAGACACCTATGGCATCGAGCCAGCTGCTGGTGGCGCTGTCATGATGGCTGGCCCAGCTGCTGCTGCGGCTCCGGCTGCTGAAGAGCAGACCGAATTCGACGTCGTTCTGACCGACGCTGGTCCAAACAAGATCAACGTGATCAAAGAAGTTCGCACGATCACCGGTCTTGGTCTGAAAGAAGCTAAAGACCTCGTCGAAGCTGGCGGCAAAGTGAAAGAGCAAGTCTCGAAAGCTGACGCTGAAGCTCTGAAGAAAACCCTTGAAGCCGCTGGCGCCAAGGTTGAACTGAAGTAATCCACCCAGCGGGGCAACCCGTTATGTGGATGTGCTGGCTGGGTCCGAAGCAATTCGGGCCCAGCCGTGCGCGTCTTGAAGACCCGCTTCTTGGTAGCTGCTTTTGCGAAAGCCGGTTCCAAGGTGCGGACACAGGTTCGGGAGCCACCCTAAGGGACGGGTGGCATGAATAGAACCTATCCCCCTCTCGCCAATCGGCACGCCTTCCGTGGCCCGACGGAATGCAAGCCGGCGATTAAGATGAAAGGTTACGACGAGCATGGCGCAAGCTTACGTTGGCCAGAAGCGGATCCGCCGTTATTTCGGCAAAATTCGCGAAGTTCTGGAAATGCCGAACCTGATCGAGGTTCAGAAATCCTCCTACGACCTGTTCTTGCGGTCCGGCGACAGCGACAAGCCGCTGGAAGGCGAAGGCATCCAGGGCACGTTCCAGTCGGTTTTCCCGATCAAGGACTTTAATGAAACAGCGGTTTTGGAGTTCGTAAAATACGAGCTTGAAAAGCCCAAATACGACGTGGAAGAGTGCCAGCAGCGCGACATGACTTATGCCGCACCGCTGAAAGTCACCCTGCGTCTGATCGTGTTTGATGTCGATGAGACCACCGGGGCACGGTCGGTTAAAGACATCAAAGAGCAAGACGTCTACATGGGCGACATGCCTTTGATGACGCATAACGGCACCTTCGTTGTGAACGGCACCGAGCGCGTAATCGTCTCGCAGATGCACCGCTCGCCGGGCGTGTTCTTTGACCATGACAAGGGCAAGACCCACTCTTCGGGTAAGCTTTTGTTTGCATGCCGGATCATTCCTTACCGCGGGTCGTGGTTGGATTTTGAATTCGACGCCAAAGACATCGTGTTCGCGCGTATCGACCGTCGTCGTAAGCTGCCTGTCACCACGCTGCTTTATGCGTTGGGCATGGACCAAGAAGGCATCATGGATGCCTATTACGAGACTGTGAATTTCTCGTATCTGAAAAATAAGGGCTGGGTCACCAAGTTCTTCCCCGAGCGTGTGCGCGGCACCCGTCCGACCTATGACATCGTTGACGCAGCGACTGGCGAAGTGATTTGCAAAGCGGGCGACAAGATGACGCCCCGCATGGCAAACGAGCTGATCAAGACCGGTAAGGTCACCGAGCTGCTGTTGCCTTACGATCACATCGTTGGCCGCTATGTTGCCAAGGATATCATCAACGAAGAAACCGGTGAAATCTGGGTCGAAGCTGGTGACGAGCTGACCATGGAATACGACCGTGACGGCGAAGTCAAAGGCGGCAGCCTTAAGCTGCTGTTGGACCAAGGCATCACCGACATTCCGGTTCTGGACATCGACAACGTCAACGTCGGTCCTTATCTGCGCAACACCATGGCTGCCGATAAGAACATGGGCCGCGACACCGCGCTGATGGACATCTACCGCGTGATGCGTCCGGGCGAGCCACCAACCGTTGAGGCGGCCTCGCAGCTGTTCGACACGCTGTTCTTTGACAGCGAGCGTTATGATCTTTCGGCCGTTGGTCGTGTGAAGATGAACATGCGTTTGGATCTGGGCCGCCCAGACACCCAGCGCACGCTGGACCGCGCTGATATCGTGGCTTGCATCAAGGCTCTGACCGAGCTGCGCGATGGCAAGGGCGAGATCGACGACATTGACCACCTTGGCAACCGTCGTGTGCGCTCGGTTGGCGAATTGATGGAAAACCAATACCGCGTTGGCCTGCTGCGTATGGAGCGCGCCATCAAGGAACGGATGTCTTCCGTCGAAATCGACACGATCATGCCGCAAGACCTGATCAACGCCAAACCAGCCGCGGCTGCGGTGCGCGAATTCTTTGGCTCGTCGCAGCTGTCGCAGTTCATGGACCAAACCAACCCGCTGTCGGAAGTCACGCACAAGCGTCGTCTGTCCGCACTGGGGCCAGGCGGTTTGACCCGCGAACGTGCCGGCTTTGAAGTCCGCGACGTTCACCCGACCCACTATGGCCGGATGTGTCCAATTGAAACGCCAGAAGGTCAGAACATTGGTCTGATCAACTCGCTCGCGACCTTTGCGCGGGTGAACAAATATGGCTTCATCGAGACCCCATACCGCAAGGTGATCGACAATAAGGTGACCGACGAGGTTATCTACATGTCGGCAACCGAAGAAATGCGCCACACCGTTGCTCAGGCAAACGCGGCGCAGGATGCGGAAGGTCGTTTCACCGACGATCTGATTTCCTCGCGCAAAGCGGGCGATTTCATGCTGAACCCACCAGAAGCGATCGACCTGATCGACGTTTCGCCAAAGCAGTTGGTTTCGGTTGCGGCCTCGCTGATTCCGTTCTTGGAAAACGACGACGCGAACCGCGCGCTGATGGGCTCTAACATGCAGCGTCAGGCCGTGCCTTTGCTGCGTTCGGATGCGCCTTTCGTCGGCACAGGGATCGAGGCCGTTGTGGCCCGCGATTCCGGCGCTGCGATCATGGCACGCCGGTCGGGGATCGTTGACCAAGTCGACGCAACCCGTATCGTTGTGCGCGCCACCGAGATGCTGGAACCCGGCGAGCCGGGCGTCGACATCTACCGTCTGCGCAAGTTCAAGCGGTCTAACCAATCGTCCTGCATCAACCAGCGTCCGCTGGTGAAGGTGGGCGACAAGGTTGTGCGCGAAGAAGTGATCGCCGATGGTCCATCGACCGATATGGGCGAATTGGCTCTGGGCCGGAACGTGATCGTCGCGTTTATGCCTTGGAACGGCTATAACTACGAAGACTCGATCCTGATCTCGGAACGTATCCTGAAAGACGACGTTTATACCTCGATTCACATCGACGAGTATGAAGTCGCCGCCCGCGATACCAAGCTGGGGCCAGAAGAGATCACTCGCGACATCCCGAACGTCGGTGAAGAAGCGCTGCGCAACCTCGACGAGGCTGGCATTGTCTACATCGGTGCAGAGGTTGTTCCCGGCGATATTCTGGTTGGTAAGATCACCCCCAAAGGTGAATCGCCAATGACCCCAGAAGAAAAGCTGTTGCGCGCGATCTTTGGCGAAAAGGCTTCCGACGTGCGCGACACAAGCTTGCGTCTGCCGCCGGGTGCTTTTGGCACGATCGTCGAAGTGCGGGTGTTCAACCGTCACGGCGTTGATAAAGACGAACGGGCCTTGCAGATCGAGCGTGAAGAAGTCGAACGTCTGGCGCGTGACCGCGACGACGAATTGGCGATCCTTGAGCGTAACATCTACTCGCGTTTGAAGACCTTGATCATGGGCAAAACTGCCGTGAAGGGTCCAAAGGGCATCAAGAGCGGTTCGACGATCGACGCAGAGCTTTTGGGCACGCTGTCCAAGGGTCAGTGGTGGCAGCTTGCGCTGGAAGGCGAAGCGGATGCCAAGGACGTCGAAGCGCTGCATGACCAATACGAAGTGCAAAAGCGCGCGCTCGACAACCGTTTCGATGACAAAGTCGAAAAGGTCCGTCGCGGCGACGATCTGCCTCCGGGTGTGATGAAGATGGTCAAAGTCTTTGTGGCCGTGAAGCGCAAGCTTCAGCCGGGCGACAAGATGGCAGGCCGTCACGGCAACAAGGGCGTCGTGTCCAAGGTTGTTCCAGAAGAAGACATGCCCTTCCTTGCGGATGGCACGCCTGTTGACCTTGTGCTGAACCCGCTTGGCGTGCCGTCGCGGATGAACGTTGGTCAGATTTTGGAAACCCACATGGGCTGGGCCGCGCGTGGCCTTGGCATCAAGATCGACGATGCTTTGAAAGAGTATCGCCGTTCCGGTGACATGACCCCAGTGCGCGAAGCTGTACGTCATGCTTATGGTGACGAGACTTATGAAGAGTCCTTTGCAGGCCGTGACGAGGATGATTTCCTTGAACTGGCAGGCAATGTCACCAAAGGCGTGCCAATCGCATCGCCGGTCTTTGACGGTGCCAAAGAGGCTGATGTCAACGATGCGCTGACCCGTGCGGGCTTTGACACCTCGGGCCAATCGGTTGTGTTTGACGGTCGGACTGGCGAGCAATTTGCCCGCAAGGTCACCGTTGGCGTGAAGTATATGCTGAAACTCCACCACCTTGTGGATGACAAGCTGCACGCACGCTCGACCGGTCCTTACTCGCTTGTCACGCAGCAGCCGCTGGGTGGTAAGGCGCAGTTCGGTGGCCAGCGTCTTGGCGAGATGGAAGTCTGGGCTTTGGAAGCTTATGGCGCCGCTTACACCTTGCAGGAAATGCTGACGGTGAAATCGGATGACGTTGCAGGCCGCACCAAGGTCTACGAGTCGATCGTCAAAGGCGAAGACAACTTTGAAGCCGGCGTGCCGGAATCCTTCAACGTTCTTGTCAAAGAAGTCCGTGGCCTCGGCCTCAACATGGAACTCCTGGATGCGGAGGAAGAGTGACGGAGTGGTGGGGTAAAACCCCACCCTACACCGTCCCGTAGGGTGGGTTTTAAACCCACCTTACCCTTTTCCCCCGCCGCCCCCCATTCGTAGGATGTGAAGATGAACCAGGAACTGTCTACCAACCCGTTCAACCCGGTTGCGCCCGTCAAAACCTTCGACGAGATCAAGATCTCTCTGGCGTCGCCAGAGCGGATTTTGTCGTGGTCGTTTGGCGAGATCAAAAAGCCGGAAACCATTAACTACCGCACGTTCAAACCAGAGCGTGACGGTCTGTTCTGCGCGCGTATCTTTGGCCCAATCAAAGATTACGAATGCCTTTGCGGCAAATACAAGCGGATGAAATATCGCGGCGTTGTCTGCGAAAAATGCGGCGTTGAAGTCACGCTGCAAAAAGTCCGCCGCGAGCGGATGGGCCATATCGAGCTGGCATCGCCAGTTGCGCATATCTGGTTCCTGAAATCGCTGCCAAGCCGCATCGGCCTGATGCTGGACATGACGCTGCGCGATCTGGAGCGTGTGCTCTATTTCGAAAACTATGTGGTGATCGAGCCAGGTCTGACCGATCTGACCTATCAGCAGCAGCTGACCGAAGAAGAATATCTTGACGCGCAAGACCAATATGGCGCTGACGCTTTCACCGCCAATATCGGTGCTGAAGCGATCCGCGAAATGCTGGCCGCGATTGATCTTGAGACCACGGCAGAGCAGCTGCGCGCCGATCTGAAAGAAGCCACTGGCGAGCTGAAGCCAAAGAAGATCATCAAGCGTTTGAAGATCGTCGAAAGCTTCCTCGAGTCTGGCAACCGTCCCGAGTGGATGGTTCTGACCGTCCTTCCGGTCATTCCGCCAGAATTGCGCCCGCTGGTGCCGCTGGATGGTGGTCGGTTTGCGACCTCTGACTTGAACGACCTGTATCGTCGCGTCATCAACCGCAACAACCGTCTGAAGCGTCTGATCGAACTGCGTGCGCCCGATATCATCGTGCGCAACGAAAAGCGCATGTTGCAAGAAGCCGTCGATGCGCTGTTTGACAACGGCCGTCGTGGTCGTGTCATCACCGGCACCAACAAGCGTCCGCTGAAATCGCTGTCCGATATGCTCAAGGGCAAGCAGGGCCGCTTCCGTCAGAACCTTTTGGGCAAGCGCGTCGACTTCTCGGGTCGTTCGGTTATCGTGACCGGCCCAGAGCTTAAGCTGCACCAATGCGGTCTGCCAAAGAAGATGGCTTTGGAGCTGTTCAAGCCCTTCATCTATTCACGACTGGAGGCCAAGGGCCTGTCCAGCACTGTGAAACAGGCGAAGAAGCTGGTGGAAAAAGAGCGTCCCGAAGTTTGGGATATCCTTGACGAGGTCATCCGCGAGCATCCGGTTCTGCTGAACCGCGCGCCCACGCTGCACCGTCTTGGCATCCAGGCGTTTGAACCGATCCTGATCGAAGGTAAGGCTATTCAGCTGCACCCGCTGGTCTGCTCGGCGTTCAACGCCGACTTTGACGGCGACCAAATGGCTGTTCACGTGCCTCTGAGCCTTGAAGCTCAGTTGGAAGCCCGCGTGTTGATGATGTCGACCAACAACGTTCTGTCGCCTGCAAACGGCGCGCCGATCATTGTTCCGTCGCAGGATATGGTGTTGGGCCTTTACTACACCACCATGGAACGCAGCGGCATGGTTGGCGAAGGCATGGCCTTTGCTGACATCGACGAAGTCGAACATGCTTTGGGCGCTGGCGCTGTGCATTTGCACGCCAAAATCCAAGCGCGTCTGCGTCAGGTTGACGAGCACGGCAATATCGTCTGGAAGCGGTTTGACACCACGCCCGGCCGTCTGCGTCTTGGCAACCTGTTGCCGCTGAACGCGAAAGCGCCTTTCGATCTGGTAAACCGTCTTCTGCGTAAGAAAGATGTGCAGACCGTCATCGACACTGTCTACCGCTATTGCGGCCAGAAAGAGTCGGTGATCTTCTGTGACCAGATCATGGGTCTTGGCTTCCGCGAAGCATTCAAGGCGGGTATCTCGTTCGGTAAGGACGATATGCTGATCCCAGACAGCAAGTGGCCCATCGTCAATGAAGCTCGCGATCAGGTGAAAGCCTTCGAGCAGCAGTATATGGACGGCCTGATCACTCAGGGCGAGAAGTATAACAAAGTCATCGACAGCTGGACCAAGTGTAACGACAAAGTCACCGAAGCGATGATGACCACGATTTCGGCAACGAAATATGACGAGAACGGCGCCGAAATGGAACCGAACTCGGTCTATATGATGTCGCACTCGGGGGCGCGTGGCTCGGTGACGCAGATGAAGCAGCTGGGTGGTATGCGCGGCCTGATGGCCAAGCCAAACGGCGAAATCATCGAGACGCCGATCATCTCGAACTTTAAAGA
>NZ_DAIPZF010000057.1:0-11797 GCF_036782355.1 Cypionkella sp. | reverse complement strand
CCTCGCAGCAACCGTCTTGTTCTGGCTTTGATGATCAATGAGTCTGGAACCTAAATCGCCTCGAATCCCTTTGGAATGCACCGACCTTGATCGGGCGGCAGGCCTGCGTCTTGCAGCAGATCGAGTGCCATCGCATCGGCGTTTTGCCCCGCCTGCGCCAAATGCTGCCAAATCTCTCGGACTGCGGGGATGATGCGTGGCTCGCCAAGCGCACGCGCGCTGTGCAGCCAGATCGCCAAGCCATCGCTGCTGTCATAGGCACGCGCTTTGCGCAACGCCGCGATCTTGGTCTGAGTCGAGCTGATGAACTTGCTGCGTGCCGCGGCGGGCCAATCGGCAAGCGTCATCAGATCTTGCCCCTGCGACAGCATGTGCCCCGCCCAAAACCGCGCCATTGCGGCGTGGCTTTCGACAAAATGCGGCTTCGCCTCGGCGAGCTTATCGCTGAGGTCTTGGGCAGCCGCGATCAGCGCTGCCGTGGCCTTTTCTTGCTTCCATGCGTTAAACATTGCGGCCTCCTGCCCTGCTTATGCCCTAAAGGCCGCGAAAGGAAAACAGCCGATCCCCGCAGTGGTGCAGACGGGCTCGGTATAGGGCGAAAAGCTTAAGGATAGCTTGGGCGCTGCGGCGGCGCATCTGGGGTCTGGCGGCTTGATCCGGCGGCGGCTTAAGGTTAACGCCCAAAGGGTTAGCGGGATACACCCAAAGGGCAATTCCAAGGTACGCCATAGAAAGTCATCCATGCAAGGCATTAACAAAGCCAGGCTCCGCGCGCGCTTTTACACGCTGCTGATTGCGCTTTTGCTTGCTCTGCCGCAGCTGGCACGGGCACAATCCGCCGAGCGAATTGTCAGCATCGCGATGATGCGTGACGATGGCGCGGCCCTTGGCATAAAGGACGCCGCGCAAGCGCTTTACACGCCCAGCGCGCAGACCCTCAAGCTTGGTTATTCTTCGGCCGCGCATTGGCTGCGGCTGCGGATCCTGCCCGACCCTGCGGGTGGCGAGATTGTGCTGCTGGTGCGCCCGACAATTTTGGATGATGTGCAGCTTTATGTGGCCGATGGCGCGGTTTTTGGCGCCGCCATCGCGCCGGTGCCGCGCTATCGTCTGCAAAGCGCCGATTGGCCTTCGTCGTTGCGCGGCTATCGCATCACGCCACCACAAGAGGGGGGCGATTATTTCCTGCGCATCGCCTCAACAGGTGCAATAGCGGCCAGTCTGACCGCTTTGCCAATCGCTGCGGCGCAAAAGCTAAGTTTGATAAACGAAATCATCTATATCTTCTACTTTACCTTTCTGCTGATGCTGTTTTTCTGGTCGCTGCGGCGGTTTTTGCGGGCGCGTGAAGCAATGTTTGGCTGGTTTTCGGCCATGCAAATCGCTTGGCTGTTTCACAATTTCTTTGCTTTTGGCTATTTCACCATCCTGATGCCAAGCGTTGATCGGCAAAGCGTGATCACGGTTTTTCGCTGTGCGATCATCGTCTCGGCGCTGTTGTCGATCAAATTCCATCGCAGCGTGCTGCAACGGTTTGCGCCTGCCCCTTGGGCGTTGCGACTTTTTGATCTCGAGCTTTTGCTGGTATGCAGCGCTTTGGCGATATTCTGGAGTGTGGATCACAACCTTGGGCTTCAGCTGAACGCTTGGTCGGTGGCTTGCGCACCGCTGGTGTTTTTGTTCTGCGGCATCACCGCAAAAACCGAAGCCTCGCCGGGATTGACGGCGATGCGCTGGATCTACGGGGTGTTTTCGGTGGTGCTTTTGTTGTGGGTCATCACCTTTTTTGGCTATGGCCGGATGACGGTCTTTGCGCTTTACGGCTTTATGATCCAGGGCTTGGCCTCGGGGATTTTGATGTTCACCATTCTCGAGCTGCATGACCGCAAAAGCATTACCGCAGCCAAAGCGGCCCGAAACAAGATCATTGCCATGGAAAATCAGCGGTTTGTCGAGCAGGCCAAGACCCAAACCATGGCGCAGTTCATTGACATGCTGGGGCATGAGGCGCGCAATGCGCTGGCGGTGATCAATATGTCGATCTCGGCGGGGACAATCAGCGCAGGGCAGCGCAATCGGGTCTCGGATGCCATCAGCGGGTTGAGTGATGTGATTGACCGCTGCTATATGGCGATCCGTCTTGACAGCCAAGGCCAGAGCGTCAGCCAATCGGGCTTTGATCTTGCGCAAGATCTGTGACAGCCATCTTGAGAATAAACGCATCCGGCTTAAGACGCCACAGCAAGCGTCGTTGCAAAGCGATCCGGTGCTGCTGGCGGTCATCTGCGGCAATCTTATCGACAATGCGCTGAAGTATTCGCCCCCCCAAAGCCTCGTGCATGTCGATCTTTCCGCGCAGGGACGAAGCGTGACACTTTTGGTAGAAAACTTGGCCGGAACGGCAGGCCTGCCAGACCCCGAGCAGGTGTTTCAGAAATACTACCGCAACCCCCGCGCCAAGGCTGCAATCGGCGCAGGGCTTGGGCTTTATATCGTGCGCGGGCTGGTGCATCTGCTTGCCGGCGGCATCACCTACAAACCGACCGAGGGTCGCGTCATATTTAAGGTCAGCTTTGCATGTTGAACATCACCATCGTCGAAGATCACAAAGCCCTACGCGAGTCGCTTGTCGATGTGTTGGCGCTTAAGGGCCATTGCATCACCGCCTATGAAGGCGTCGAGGCCATGCAAGCGGGCGGCAGTTTGGACAGCACCGCCATCATGGTGCTGGATTTGAACCTGCCAGGCGAGGATGGCATTTCGCTGGCAAAGCGGCTGCGCCTAAGCCATCCCGACCTTGGCATCGTGATGCTGACAGCGCGCGGCGAGGCCGAAGAACGGCAAATCGGCTATGACAGCGGCGCTGACATCTATCTAACAAAACCCAGCTCGGGGGCCGAGCTTACCGCCGCAATCAAAGCGTTTGCGCGGCGTCTGCCCCCCGCCGGCCCAGTCATCAAACCCGCTGTGCTAAACCCGATCGCAATGACGCTGGCGGGGGCCGTGACAGAGGTGGCGCTGTCTGCTGCCGAGGTGGCACTTTTAACGGCTTTCGCCCAAGCCCCCAACCACCGCCTGCACAGCAGTGCTATCGCCAAGATCGCCAGCAGCGAGGGCGATATCTCGAAGGCCACGATGGAGGTGCGGATTGTGCGGCTGCGCAAAAAGATGGTCACGGCAGGGGTGGCGGCCCAGCCGATCAAAGTTGTGCGCAACTTTGGCTATCAGATCTCGACGCCTCTCACGATTGTCTAGACCGGTTTAGCCCGCAAGGCTGGCGCTTTGAAACAGCCGCCCCGGCGCGTCTTTGCGCGGTGTGATCGCGGTGGTTTGCATCATGTGCCAAGCCAGAACCTGATTGCTGCTAAGAACGGGCAGACCCAGCTCTGCCTCTAGCGCCGTGATACAGCCCAGTGTGCGCAGATTGGTGCAGGACAAAAACACCGCCTCTGCGCCCAATGCAGCCGCACGCGCCGCCTCGATGATCGATTGCGGCGAGATGCGCGCAACCCGGGCCTCGACCTCTTCGCCAAAGCTTAGAGTTTGGCAGACGTCGATTCCGGCTGCGCCAAAGGCATCGCGCACGGGGCCTGCGATACTGTCGATATAGGGGGTGACAAGCCCAAGCCGGCGCGCGCCCAAAGCCCGCAAAGCCGCCAGCGCCGCTGTCAGCGGATCGGTGACCACAGGGGTGTCAACGCCTTGGCGCAGCATCTGCGCCACCGCCTCGGCCCCGATCAGCGTGGTGCCCGAGGTACAGCCATAGCCCACCGCATCAAAACGCGCAGCGCGCGGCAAAAGCTGGGCGCCGCGCGTCAGCTCTGCCTCCATCGCGGCAATGGTCTCAGCATTCAACGCATCGCCCGATGGAATGCGGCTGGTATAGATCGCAATATCGCGGTCTGGGAAAATCTGGCGAAAGTCTTGCTCAAGCGTCTCATCCGCTTGCAAGACCACCAGCCCCAGTGTCGCCGCACTGCCAATTGGGCCGGTCAATTCATAGCCGATCTGCTTCATGTCAGGATCTCGGGCATCTGCGCAGGCGCGCGGCGCGACAACAGCTCTGGCCCCGTGGCGCGCAGAACGATGTTCTCTTCATGCACCAAGATCCGCCCCGGCGCGATCTCGACCCCCGGTTCCAGTGTCAGCACCATGCCTTCGCGCAGCTCGCTGCGGTCAAGCGGGGTGAGCGAGGGCCATTCGGTCAGCGTCAGCCCCAAGCCATGCCCAAGCCGCCCACCGCCTGCAACCGCGCCCTGCCGCGTGATCGCCTCGGTCAGAATGCGGTGCAGATCGCAGGCGAGCATACCCGGACGCAGGGTTTCAAGCGCCACATCGGTCGCCAGATACAGCGCCTCTTGCGCGCGGCGCACAGGGTCAGAGGCACGGCCAATGGCAAAATTGCGGTCAAAATCGCAGAAATAGCCGTCGCGCACAGCGCCGGTATCCAGCATCAAGATATCGCCCCTCTGCAAAGGCCGCGCATCGGCCGGCGAGATCACATCGCCATAACCGCCCTGCCCCGCGCCGCCTGCGGTATAGCTGACCCAATCTGCGCCCTCTTGCAGCAAGGCGATCTGAAAGCTGCGAAACACCTCGGACAGCGGCACGCCTTGGCGGGCAAATTCGGGCACACGATCAAAGGCTGCATCGGCGACGGCACAGGTGGCGCGGATCTTGGCAATCTCGGCCTCGGATTTGATCTCACGCACGCGGTAAACTGCGCCCGTACCATCGACAATCTTGCGCGGCGCGATGCGGTCTTGCAGGCGCAAGAAATCGGCAATCGGCATCCGAAGATGGCTTTCCAGCCCCATCGGAATGCCAATCCGCCCCGAAGCCGCGACCAAGCCGCAAAGGCAATCGGCCAAAAGACTGACGCCATCATCCTGCGGATCAGGCGCGTTCCAAGTGCGGATGTCGCTGATCCAGCAGCGCCGCATCAGATCGGCGCCGATGCTTGGAATAACCGTCACCGGATCGCCCGTCGCAGGCACCACCACAAACCAAGGCCGCGCCGGGCTTTCCCAGAACCGCGTCAGAAATCCGGTGGTGTAAAACACATCCGCAGGCGTGGTCAAAAGCAGCGCATCCAGCCCCGCCACGCCCATTTCAACCTGTAAATCCTTGATACGGCGTTGATATTCCGCCGCAGGAAAGATCATCGAGGTGTCAGACATCCTCTGGCCCCTCGCTTAGAATGCACAGCACATGCGCGCGCGGACCAATCCCGTCTTGACCTGCCAGTAAGGCCGCAACCCCTGCCCCCCCCGAGGGCGTGGTGGCCAGACCAGCGGCTGCAAGTGCTGCGACGCCTGCGGCCGCCTGCGCTTCGGTCAGTGTGACAAAGCGGTCAGCGTCGCGCGCAAGATCGGCCAGCGCCAGCATCGACGGCGTCTTACAATCCAGCCGTCCCATCGCCGAGACAGGGCCGGTTGTGACCACCACGCGGCCTGCGCGAATGCTCTCAATCAGTGCGGGGGCGGCGTCGGGTTCGACCACGATCATCTGCGGGGTATCCCCCCAAGCCAGACGCAACTCTGCCGCCAAAGCGGCGGCAAGCCCGCCCACACCTGCCTGCAACAGCACAAAATCAGGCATCGCAGCGCATTGCGCCACGATCTCGGTGGCAATCTGGCGATAGCCTTCCATCACCCGAAACGGCAGATCAACATAGCCCGGCCAAGAGCCATCAGACAGCAGCGTCCAGCCTTCGGCCTTGGCCGCAGCAGAAGCCGCCTGCATGCTGGCCTCGTAATCTGCCCCTGCCCGCACCACCTGCGCGCCCATGGCTTGCAGCCGTTTGGCAAAGCCTTCGGGCACAGTTTGCGCCAAATACACCACCGCCTGCGCGCCAAAGACCCGCGCGCCCGCGGCCACCGACAGCCCGTGATTGCCGGCACTTGCGGTGACATAGCAGCGCCCCGCCAGCGCCACAGACAAATCGCCACCAACTGCCGCAGCCTCGCGCGCAATCGCATAGGCCGCGCCAAGCGCCTTAAAGCTGCCCAGCCCCATGCGGCCGCGTTCATCCTTGATCGTCAGCCGCGCCACCCCTGCGGCTGCGGCAAGGTCGGGGCAGTCCAACAAAGGCGTTGGCTGATGCGCAGGGCACAGCGCCAGCAAAGCCGCCACCGCCTGTGCATCGGCCCCCGATTTAGGAGAAAGGTCTGGCAAGCCCTTGCCACGAAAAGGATTTATTAATGAGCCCACCAGCCCCTCCTCTATGCTTTGCCGCAGGATAGCGCGATTGACCGCATTAGCCCAGTACCGCCTTAACCGCAGCTTGGGTCACACCAACCACGGTATCGACCTCGGCCTTGGTCAGGCAAAACGGCGGCGCAAAGCCAAGGATATCGCCCTGCGGCATCGCGCGGGCAATCACGCCGCGTTCAAGCATCGCCGCTGCAATCGCTGGCCCAATCTTGCGGCTTGGGTCATAAAATGCGGTATTGGCCTTATCCTCGACCAATTCCACCGCGCAAAGCAGCCCCTCGCCGCGCACCTCGCCGACATGGGCGTGATCGCCAAGCGCTTGTTTCATCGAGGCATTCAGATAGGCCCCCACGGTTTTCGCGTTCTCGATCAGGTTCAGATCCTCGATCAGCTTTAGGTTCGCCACCCCTGCCGCCGCACAGATCGGATGCGCCGAATAGGTCCAGCCATGGCCGATCGGGCCGTTTTCATCCGTGCCCCGCGCCAGCACTTGCCAGACCCGATCCGAGATGATCGACCCCGACAGCGGCGCATAGGCCGAGGTCAGCCCCTTGGCGATGGTCATGAAATCGGGCTTCATATCGTAGTGATCGGCGCCAAACATCGACCCCAAGCGGCCAAAGCCTGTCACCACCTCATCGGCCACCAGCAAGATATCATGGCGCTGCAACACCTCTTGGATCGCGGCCCAATAGCCCTGTGGTGGTGGCACAATGCCGCCCGTGCCCAAGACAGGCTCGCCGATAAAGGCCGCGATGGTGTCAGCGCCTTCGGCCAGGATCAGCGCCTCGAGGCGCGCCGCGCATTGGGCTGAAAATTCAAGCTCGGTCTGATCGCGGTTTTCACGGCGAAAGTAATAGGGCGCGTCGGTGTGAAGGATATTGTTCAGCGGCAGATCGAATTTGTTGTGAAACACCGACAGCCCGGTCATCGACCCTGTCATCACCCCCGAGCCATGATAGCCGCGCCAGCGCGAGATGATCTTTTTCTTTTGCGGACGGCCAAGGATGTTGTTGTAATACCAGATCAATTTGATGTTGGTCTCATTGGCATCCGACCCTGACAGGCCGAAATAGACCTTGGACATATGTGCAGGCGCGCGGTCCATGATCATCTTGGCAAGCGTCACCGAGGCCTCGGTGCCATGGCCGACGTAGGAATGGTAATAGGCCAGCTTATGCGCCTGATCGGCAATCGCATCAGCGATTTCTGTGCGACCATAGCCTGCGTTCACACAGTAAAGCCCGGCAAAAGCGTCCAGAAATTTGGCACCGTCGCGGTCTTCGATATGCACGCCAGAAGCGGTTGCGATGATCCGCGTTGGCGTCTCGCCACGGGCGTGTTGGCCAAGGTGGGTGGAGGGGTGAAAGAAATTGTCCCGATCCCATTGGGCAAGCTGGTCATCATTGCGAAGCATATATCAGGCTTTCTGTTCAGAAGGTTGGGCGGTGATCTCGGTAGCAAGAACCGCAAGGCAATCGCCTGCTTGCACCAGACCGGGGTGATGACGGGCGGTGACGATACCGTCCATCAAGGCGTAGAAATTGCGCGGGGCGATGCCGGTATGGCCGGTGTCCCAAATCCGCGCGATCAGATCGCCTTTGGCGACGCTTTGGCCGAGGCTGACGGCAAAATCGACAAGGCCGTTGTGATTGGTGAAATGAAAACAGCCGTCATCGTCTTGCGACAACAGCCGCGAGGGCGCGCGGATCAGATCGCCTTGTAAGATGCCTGCGTGGATCAGCAGATTGCGCAGGCCCTTGCGGGCAATTTCGGTTGTATAGGGCGTTGCGGTGCCGCCGCCGCCCAGTTCGGTGGTCACAAAGGTTTTGCCCAGCCGTTCGACCGCGTCGTCATACATGCCCAAGGCGTCAATCTCGCGCATCTCGATGCTGAAGGGCGCGTTAAAGGCATCGCGCGCGGCACGGCAGCGCACTTGCTGCTCGGCGTCCTCAAGCGCATGGCTGGCGGCAAAGGGGATGAAATCCAGCGTCTTGCCGCCCGAGTGAAAATCCAGCACCAGATCGGCCATTGGCAGCAAGGTGCGCTGAAAATAATCGGCGATCTTTTCTGTGGGCGAGCCGTCGGGCTTGCCCGGAAACACCCGGTTCATGTTCAGATCATCCAAAGGCGAGACCCGCGTGCCCGCCAAAAACGCCGGATAATTCATAAACGGCAGGATGATCACCGTGCCGCTGACGGCCTCGGCGCGCAGGGTTGCGGCAAGCTCTATCAGCGCCAGCGGGCCCTCGTATTCATCGCCATGGTTCGCCCCCGTCAGCAGCGCACAGGGGCCGCTGCCGTTTTTCACTTGGGTGATCGGGATCTGGATCGACCCCCAAGCGCTGTCGTTGCGGCTATAGGGCAGGCGCAAATAGCCGTGCTGCACGCCGCTGGCGGCAAAGTCGATGGTGGCCGATATTGGATTGTTCCGCATCGCCTAGTCCTTGACCACAAGCGCGCGCGGCGTGCGGCACAGGCATTCGGCCCCGGTCTCGGTGATCACAATCGGCTCGGTGATCTCAAGCCCGCCATCATCAAGCCAAAGGGCTGGCATAAAGTGAAAGGTCATGCCGACCTCAAGCACGGTCTTATCGCCGCTGCGGAAAGACATCGTGCGCTCGCCCCAATCGGGCGGATACGACAGGCCAATCGCATAACCGCAGCGGCTGTCTTTTTGAAAGCCGTGCTGGTTGAGGGTGTGGTTAAACGCATTGGCAATATCTTCGCACAGCTGCCCCGGCTTTGCCTGCGCCAGCCCCGCCTCGACCGCCTCAAGCACCGCTTGTTCGGCATCCAAATATTTCTGCGGCGGCTTGCCCAAAAACAGCGTGCGCGATTGCGGGCATTGATAGCGCCGGTAGGCACCTGCAATCTCGAAAAACGTGCTTTCGCCTGCGCGCAGCGGCGCGTCATCCCAAGTTAGATGCGGCGCTGTCGCATCCATCCCCGAAGGCGCCATCGGCACAATCGCCGGATAATCGCCCCAATGGCCCTCTGCGCCAAAAACCGAAGCGTGATAGATATCTGCGATCAGCTCGTTCTTGGGCATGCCGACCTCGGCCTTGTCGCGGATCACCGCGTGCATCCGCTCGACGATCCGGGCGGCGCGGCGCATATACTCGATCTCGGTCGCGGATTTCACCGCGCGCTGCCAGTTCACCAAGCCAGTGGCATCGAAAAGCTGCGCCGATGCCAGCCCCTGTTGCAGCGCCAGAAAGGCCGAGGCGGTAAAGTAGTAATTGTCCATCTCAAAGCCGATGCGCCCAGTCGCCAGCCCGCGCGCGGTGATCAGCTTGGCAAGCTCTGACATCGGATGTTTGGCGGGGTTTTGCACAAAGCTGTCGTCATAGCCCAAGATATTGTCATGGCTTAGATAAGTGGTGCGCTGCGCCCCCACCGCATCCATCGCGCGCCCCCACCAGACTGGCTCGCCCTCAAGGCCCAGCAAAACCCCCTGATGCACATAAAAAGACCAACCGTCATAGCCGGTCAGCCACGCCATATTCGACGGGTCGGTAACAAAAATCGCGTCCAAGCCCCGCGCGGCCATGGCCAGACGGGTTTTGCTCAGTCGGGCGGCATATTCGGCGGCGGTAAAAGGAAGCTCTGGCATGCTGTGCGATCCTGCAAAAGGGTTGCGCAATCTTAGCTTTTCGCCTGTCGGAATTTATGCAATTATCTCGACATCTTGCATATTTTCAGCGATTTACAGACAAAAGTGGGAAAATTCAGCGTGATCGACGATTTCGACAGAAAAATACTGCGCCATGTGCAGCGCAACAACCTGCTGACCAGCGCGCAGCTTTCTGATTTGGTCGGCCTCTCGCCCAGCTCGGTGCAGCGGCGCCTCAACAAGCTGCGCGCCGATCGGGTGATCGAGGCCGATATCGCCGTGATCTCGCCCACAGCGCTAGAGCGGCCACTGACCATGCTGGTGGCCGTGGAGCTGGCGCGCGAACGCTCTGATATCATTGACCGCTTCAAGCGCGCGGTGCGCGAGCGCGCCGAGGTGATGAGCGCCTATTACGTCACCGGCGAGACCGATTTCATGTTGATCGTCAGCGCCAAAGACATGTCAGATTACGAAGCTTTTACCCGTGATTTCTTTTACAACAATGCCGATATCAAAGGCTTTAAAACTACCGTGGTGATGGACAGGATCAAGGCGTCTTTCTCGCTGCCAATCTAGGCCACAAGCAAGACGCCTCGACACAGTTTGCCGCTCTGGGCGTTACGAGTTCAGCTCATAGGCCCGCTCGCCATGCACCGAGATATCCAGACCATTGGTCTCGGTCTCGCGGTCAACCCGCAGCGGCGTCATCCAGGCCACAACCCGCACCAGCGCATAGGTGACCACAACCGTGTAAAGCCCCACAATCACCAATGCTCCGATTTGGGGGGCCCAAGCCGCATAGCCAAAGGCCGCAATCATCAACGTGCCGAAAATCCCGCCAAGGCCATGCACGGCAAAAACATCCAACGCATCGTCAATCTGGGTGTGGTTTTTCATGAACAGCACCGCCTCTTGGCACAAGACCCCCGCGACCGATCCGATCACCAGCGCCCCCATCGGCCCAACTTCGCCCGCCGCCGGCGTGATCGAGGCCAGACCGGCGATGCTGCCGGTGACAAGGCTAACCAGCGAGGTGCGGCCAAACTTGATCCGCTCGCGCAGCGCCCAACTAAGTGAGGCCGCCGCCGCCGAGATATGGGTGACCAAAATCGCCATCGCAGCCGAGCCATCAGCCGCCAGCGCCGAGCCGCCGTTAAAGCCAAACCAGCCGACCCACAACATCCCTGCCCCAATCGCGACATAGCCCGGATTGTGCGGCGGCGTGTGGCGGTTCAACCGCCGCCCCAGCACCACCGACAGCACGATCGCTGCAAGCCCTGCGGTTTCATGCACCACGATGCCGCCGGCAAAATCCTTGACGCCAGTGGCGCCAAAAATCCCGCCATCGGCCAAAAACCCGCCACCCCAGATCCAATGTGTCACCGGCGCATAGACAAGCAGCATCCACAGCGCCGAAAAAAGCAGCACAAACCCAAAGCCCACCCGCTCGACATAGGCCCCCACGATCAAAGCGGGAGTGATGATGGCAAAGGTCATCTGAAAGGTGAAAAATGCAATCTCGGGGATCGACCCGAAAAGTGTGGTCTCGTCCACGCCAAGCAACATCGCTCGCCCCAATCCGCCCCAAAGCGGGTTGGCGGTGCCAAAAGCGATGGAATAGCCCAAGACCAACCACAGCACGCTCATCAAAGCCGCAATCGCGAAGCAATGCATGAACACACTCAGCACATTGCGCGCGCGCACCAAACCGCCATAAAATAAGGCAAGTCCGGGCAGGGTCATGAAAAGCACCAAGGCTGTCGCCACCATCACCCAAGCCGTATCGGCACCATTCATCGCATTCTCCCCTGCTTTAAACTGCTTTGGCAGGTCAAAATCAGAATTTTCCGCCAATAATAGTGGCAAGCCGCAAATCAATCGCCCTAAATTTAAACATTTCGCTAATTGATTAAAAAGCACCCAACTTTCGCAAGTATCGCCCCAAAAATAGGCAAAATGTGAAGC
>NZ_DAIPZF010000056.1:0-11900 GCF_036782355.1 Cypionkella sp. | reverse complement strand
CTCGCAGCAACCGTCTTGTTCTGGCTTTGATGATCAATGAGTCTGGAACCTAGACAGCATCCCGCCCCGCGGGTGCTGAGAAAATTTGATTGGAGTCTTATTCTTTTCCCGACTTTTGAATTGCCTCAAGGTGTAGACATGCAAGCCAATTCTATTCTCACTCATAAATAAAGCCTTTTTAACTATCCATCTTCAACGCAGACCCTAAGCAAAGCCTTCACCTGTGTGGGCACGCGATTTGCTGCGCAATTCGCTTCCGCCCACCGCCTCTTAAAATGGACAGCTTAGCTGTCCATTTTAAGAGCACTAATAAACGCCTCCTGCGGGATCTCGACCTTGCCGAACTGGCGCATGCGCTTTTTACCGGCCTTCTGCTTCTCGAGCAGTTTCTTTTTGCGCGAGGCGTCGCCGCCGTAGCATTTGGCGGTCACGTCTTTGCGCATGGCGGAGAGGGTCTCGCGCGCGATCACGCGGGCGCCGATGGCGGCTTGGATCGGGATTTTGAACATGTGGCGCGGGATCAGGTCTTTCAGCTTCTCGACCATGGCGCGGCCGCGGGCTTCGGCGCGGTCGCGGTGCACCATCATCGAGAGCGCATCGACGGGCTCTTCGTTGACGAGGATCGACATTTTCACCAAGAAATCTTCGCGATATTCCGAGATCTGGTAGTCGAAAGAGGCATAGCCCTGCGTCACCGATTTCAGCCGGTCGTAGAAGTCGAAGACCACTTCGGCCAAGGGCAGGTCATAGACCACCATGGCGCGGGCGCCGGCATAGGAGAGGTCCATCTGGATGCCGCGGCGGTCTTGGCAGAGTTTCAGCACATCGCCGAGATAGGTGTCGGGCACCATGATCGTGGCTTTGATGCGCGGCTCTTCGATATGGTCGATATAGGTCAGGTCGGGCATATCGGCGGGGTTGTGCAGGTCTTGCACGGTGCCGTCTTTCATATGCAGTTTGAACACCACCGAAGGCGCTGTGGTGATCAGGTCGATGTCATATTCGCGCTCTAGCCGGTCGCGGATGACTTCAAGGTGCAACAGGCCAAGGAAGCCGCAGCGAAAGCCAAAGCCGAGGGCGGCAGAGGTTTCCATCTCGGTCGAAAAAGAGGCGTCGTTGAGCGAGAGCTTTTCGATCGCGTCGCGCAGGGGTTCGAAATCGGCGGCATCGACGGGGAAGAGGCCGCAGAACACCACGGGTTGCGCCGGTTTAAAGCCAGGCAGGGCGGTTTCGCAGCCCTTGCGCTCGGAGGTGATGGTGTCGCCGACGCGGGTGTCGCGCACCTGTTTGATCGAGCCGGTCCAGATGCCGATCTCGCCGGGGCCAAGTTCGGCAATATCGACCATTTGCGGTTTCAGCACTGCCAGTTTGTCGACGCCGTAGACGGCATTGGTTTGCATCATGCGGATGCGGTCACCCTTGCGGATAACGCCGTCGATGACGCGGATCATCACGACCACGCCAAGATAGCTGTCATACCAGCTGTCGACCAGCATCGCCTTGAGGGGCGCGTCGCGGTCGCCTTTGGGGGCGGGCAGGCGGGTGACGATGGCTTCCAGCACGTCGGGGATGCCAAGGCCGGATTTCGCCGAGATCAGGATGGCGTCAGAGGCATCAAGGCCGATCACATCTTCGATCTGTTCGCGCACGCGGTCGGGTTCGGCGGCGGGCAGATCGACCTTGTTCAGCACGGGCACGATCTCGTGGCCGGCATCCAGCGCTTGGTAGACGTTGGCAAGGGTTTGCGCCTCGACGCCTTGGCTGGCATCGACCACCAAAAGCGAGCCTTCAACCGCGCGCATCGAGCGGGAGACCTCATAGGCAAAGTCGACGTGGCCGGGGGTGTCGATCAGGTTGAGGATATAGGTTTTGCCATCCTTGGCGGGATATTCGATCCGCACCGTGTTGGCCTTGATCGTGATGCCGCGCTCACGTTCAATATCCATGCTGTCTAGCATCTGCGCTTTCATATCGCGCGCAGCCACTGTGCCGGTGAGCTGGATCAGCCGGTCAGCGAGGGTGGATTTACCGTGGTCGATGTGGGCCACGATGGAGAAATTGCGGATGAGATCAAGCTGGGTCATGCGCGCGATATAGCTGGTTCCGCGAGGGTCGGGAAGGGGCTTGTGCGACGGAATGAAAACTGGCGTGTCGCCGGTGGCGGCTGCCCTTGAAAAATCGGGCTCAACCGATCATATAGGGGCAAGAAATTGATCTGTGGCCACACGCAAGCCTAGACAGACGCATGAGGCAGCAATGAAAAAAACCTTAGTTCTGGCGCTTTGTGCCGCGGTGGCGATACCTGCTTTTGCGGGGGCGGCAGCGGCTGGGCCGATTGAGCGCGCCTGTAACCGCTCGGATCGCGCCAGCACCAGCCGTGGCTTGTGTTCCTGCATTCAGCAGGTGGCGAATGAGACCCTGCGCCGTGGCGATCAAAGCCGTGCTGCCGGTTTCTTTAAGAACCCCGAAAAGGCCCACAAGGTCTGGATGTCGCAATCAAGATCTGACGATGCGTTTTGGGAGCGCTATAAGGCCTTTGGTGCGCAGGCCGAGGCACGCTGCAAGGGCTGATCTGCTGAGGCTGGGGCAGAGGAAGCGGGGCTTCGCAGCCCCGCCTGTGTGTCAGTTCGAGGGCGCTGGGGCTTCGGCGCCCATTTTGCTGTGATCCATCATCCCCATCGCGCCGGGTTTGCGGGCGTTGTCGACGGGGACGTCGATCTCGACCTTACCTGCATGTTCAAAGGTCAGTGTGATGTGGATGATATCGCCGTCTTTCAGGTCTTTTTTCAGCCCCATCAGCATGACATGATTGCCGCCGCGTTTGAGCATAAGGTCTTGCTCGGCTGCAATTGCAAAGCCTTCGGGGACATGGAGCATTTGCATCACGCCATCGGCGCTGGCGATATGGGTGTGCAATTCGACCTTGTCGGCGATGTCAGAGCTGGCGTCGATCAAGCGCTCGTCTACATCGGCGTGATTTTCAACCTTAAGAAAGATCGCGCCAGAAGCGCCGATGCCGCCGTTGACGCGGGCATATTGGTCCGAGATATGCACCCCGTCATGTGCAAGAGCGGGCCAAGCAATAAGGGTCGCCGCAGCGGCGAGAAGTGTTTGAAGTCGTGTCATGATGTTTCCTATTGAGAGATCGGTTTGAAGCTTGGATCAAAGGAAACGCGGCGGGCCTCGGGCGATTGCTGCGGGGGCTGGGCGACCGGTGCCTGCAACCGTGGTGGCCGGATAGTGGCTGCGCTGGCTGGTTTGCGGCGCCAGCACGGTGATCTGAGCTGGCAGCAGCACCGAGGACAGGGCGGCAAGACATTCGGGGCAGTTGTGATGCGCGGTCAGCGGCTTGCCTGTGGCATCCAGCTGAAGCGTGGTGACGCCCGCGCCTGCCAGATCGGCGCAAATGGTGATCTCGGTCGCGCCCTGCATTTCGGAATGCATCACGGCCGAGCTGACCGAAGTGGCCACCAGCATAAGGGAAAGGAAAAGGCCAAGCATCACGCGCATGGCTGCGATTTACCGCAAGCCCTTGGCAAAGGGAAGGCGGCAGTTTGCCGCCGCATCAGCGGCGGGCAGGAACGGGCGCGCAGGAACAGCAAAAGGCCCCGCTTGGATGCCAAGCAGGGCCTTTGTAATGCTGCAACAGCGATTAGGCTGCGGCTTGTGCCTTGGCGATGTCGCGCTTGATGCGCAGAGCATCAACCGACAGTTCCGCGTCCTTGGCTTTTGCCAAGAAGGCATCCAGACCACCGCGGTGATCGACGGTGCGCAAAGCGGCCGCCGAAATACGCAGTTGGAAAGAACGACCCAGCGTGTCCGAGATCAAGGTGACCTCGTTCAGGTTCGGAAGGAACCGGCGACGGGATTTGTTGTTGGCGTGGCTGACAGTGTTGCCAGACATAGGGCCTTTGCCCGAGAGTTCGCAGACGCGCGACATGGTCGTGTTCCTTGTCAGTTTAGGTCAGAAGGCTGCCCCCCAGAAACAGGCGGCACCAGAATTCGATTTCCGGCGTTTAAGGGGATTATCGGGCCGCGTCAAGGCATCAGGGGCGGCAATTGCACAGGATTCTTTGCGGCGGCGCGGGCAGGCGGGGCGATTTTCTGGCATGATGCGAGGGGCTTAGCGCCACAAAGCCGCAGCTTTGGCAAAATAATTTTGGCGGCAGGCTAGGGGGTGGGCAGATGATTCTCGCCGCGCCCCAGCAGGGTCAGCAGGCGGGCGGCGGCGGTCTCGGGGGTCAGCGCCCCTGCGGCGACCTCGGCCCCCAGTTGCGCCATCACGCCCATGGCCGGGTCGTGATCAAGCACCGAGAGCAAGCCGCGCCGGACCTCTTCGCCAAACCAATGCTGGGCCTGCGCGCTGCGCCGGCCCGCCCAATGGCCATGCTGGCGTCGCCAGGCGATCAGGGTTTCGATCTGCTGCCAAGCGGTGGCAAGCCCTTCATTGGCCAACGCCGAGACCGTCATCGCCATCGGAAAGCCGCTGGGGTCTTGCGGGCGGCGGCGCAGCAGCCGCAGCGCGCCGGCATAATCGGCACAGGTGCGCATCGCGGCCTGTTTCAGATCGCCATCGGCTTTGTTGACCAAAATGATGTCGGCCATTTCCATGATGCCGCGCTTGACGCCTTGCAGCTCGTCGCCGCCGGCGGGGGCAAGCAGCAGAAGGAAGATGTCGCAAAGTTCCGAGACCACGGTTTCGGATTGCCCGACGCCGACGGTTTCGATCAGCACGATGTCAAAGCCCGCAGCCTCGCAAAGCGCCACCGCCTCGCGCGAGCGGCGTGCGACCCCGCCCATATGCGCTTGTGACGGCGAGGGGCGGATGAAGGCGCGCGGGTCGCGCGAGAGCTGCTCCATCCGGGTTTTATCGCCCAGAATAGAGCCGCCCGAGCGCGCCGAAGACGGATCCACCGCCAGCACCGCCACCCGCAGGCCAAGCGCTGTCAGCATCAGCCCGAAGCTTTCGATGAAGGTGGATTTGCCGACGCCGGGGGTGCCCGAGAGGCCGATGCGCAGGGCTTGTTTGGCGGGATCAAGCCGGCCGAGCAGGTCGAGTGCAGCGGCGCGGTGATCGGCGCGCGCGCTTTCCACCAGAGTGATGGCGCGGGCAAGGCTGCGGCGATCTTGGGCGGCGAGGCCAGCGGCGAGGGCGGCAATATCCATGACGGGTCCTTTGTTGGGTTCGTTTTGCCCGATGTGGCGGGGCTTGGCCAGAGGCTTTGGGCGCGGGGGGAAGCGGTGGAGCCTCCGGCGGGGATATTTTGGCCAAGATGAAAGTCGGGCGGCGGCTTTTCATGGGCTGCGGTTTCGGTGATAAGGGCGAGATGAGCGCTTTGCCGATAGAACAGGTTTTGCCCGAGTTGCGGGCGGCATTGGCCGCGCGGGGCATGGCGGTTTTGCAAGCCCCCCCCGGCGCGGGCAAGACCACGATGGTGCCGCTGGATCTTTTGGCCTCGGGCTTGGTGCGCGGGCGGATTGTGATGCTGGAGCCGCGGCGCTTGGCGGCGCGGGCGGCGGCCGAGCGGATGGCCGAGACCCTGGGCGAGGCGGTGGGCGCGCGGGTTGGCTACCGCATCAGGGGCGAGGCCAAGGTCGGCAAGGCCACCCGCATTGAGGTGGTCACCGAGGGCATTTTGACGCGGATGATTCAGAGTGATCCTGAATTGCGCGGCGTTGGGGCTGTGATTTTCGACGAGTTTCATGAGCGGTCTTTGAATGCCGATTTGGGCTTGGCGCTTGCCTTGGAGATCCGGGCGGCGCTGCGCGAGGATCTGATGTTGATCGTGATGTCGGCGACCTTGGATGCGGCGCCGGTGGCCGAGCTGATGGGGGGGGCGCCGGTGGTGACCTCGCAGGGGCGGGCCTTTGCGGTGGAGACGCGGTGGCTGGGGCGCAGCCCTGACGCAAGCCTGCGGTTTGAGGCTGGGGTGGCGGGGCTGGTGCGGCAGGCGGTGGCCGAGACCGAGGGCGGGGTCTTGGTGTTTTTGCCCGGCGAGGGCGAGATCCGGCGGGTTGAGGCGATGCTGGGCGGGCTTACCGGTTGCGAGATACGGCCGTTGTTTGGCGCGATGGATTTTGCAGCGCAGCGCGCGGCGCTGGCGCCTTCGCAGGCGCGCAAGATTGTGCTGGCCACCTCGATTGCCGAGACATCGCTGACCATTCCCGACATTGGCGTGGTGGTGGATGGCGGGCGGGCGCGGCGGGCGCGGTTTGACCCCAATTCCGGCATGTCGCGGCTGGTGACCGAGCGGGTGACGCGGGCGGAGGCCGAGCAGCGGCGCGGGCGGGCGGGGCGGATCGCGGCGGGGGTGTGCTATCGCTATTGGACGAAGGGCGAGGAGGGCGGCTTGGCCGCCTATCCGCCGGCAGAGATTGAGGCGGCGGATTTGACCGGGCTTGCGCTGGAGCTTGCACTTTGGGGCGGCGAGGTGGCTTTGCTGACGCCGCCGAACCCCGGGGCCATGGCCGAGGCGCGGGCGCTTTTGACGGCGCTGGGGGCCTTGGAGGCGGGGCGGATCACGCCGCATGGCCGGGCCTTGGCGGCGCTGCCCTTGCATCCGCGCTTGGCGCATATGCTGCGCCGCGCAGGGCCTGAGGCGGGGCTTTTGGCGGCGCTTTTGGCCGAGCGCGACCCGATCAAGGGCGCGCCGCCGGATTTGGCGCTGCGGATGGCGGCGCTGGCCGATCCGCGCCGGTTTGAGGCCGAGCATCCTTGGCCGGTGTTGCGGCCTGTGGTCGAGCGTATTCGGCAAGAGGCGCGGCGTTTGGAGCGGGGGGCTGGGGTGGCTGTGGCTGCGGATGCGGGCCTGAGCCTTGGGCAGATGGCGGCGCTGGCCTATCCCGACCGCATTGGCCAGCGGCGCAAGGGCGATGCGCCGCGCTTTGTGCTGTCGGGCGGCAAGGGGGCTGTGATGGCGGTTGGCACGCCTTTGGCTTCGGCGCGGTTGCTGGTGGCAACCGATCTGGACGGCGACACCCGCGAGGCGCAGATCCGGCAAGCGGTGGCGCTGTCAGAGGCCGAGCTGCGCGCGCTTTATGCCGCGCAGATCGAGACGCTGGAGGTTTGCATCTGGTCCAAGCGCGAGGGGCGGGTTTTGGCGCGGCGGCAAGAGCGGTTTGGCGCGCTGGTCTTCGGCGATCAGGCTTGGAGCGATGCGCCGCCCGAGGCGATTGCGCGGGCGGCGCTGGAGGGGGTGCGGCTGAATGGGCTGCATTTTAGCCCTGCGGCACGGCGGTTTCGGGCGCGGGTGGCGCTTGCGCGCGGCGGTGATGCCGATAGCGATTGGCCGGATGTCAGCGATGAGGGCCTGATGGCTGCGGCCGAGGCTTGGCTTTTGCCGCATCTGGGCAAATGCCGCAGCGAGGCTGATTTGCGCAGCCTGGATCTGCACGAGCCTTTGCGGGCCTGTCTGACCTGGGATCAGCTGCGGCGGTTGGATCAGCTGGTGCCTGCGCATTTTGAAACCCCCTTGGGCCGCAAAGTGCCGATTGATTACGACGGCGAGGCCCCCGCGATTGAGGTGCGCTTGCAAGAGATGTTTGGCGTGACCCGGCATCCGGTGGTGGGGGCAAAGCAGTTGCCGCTGCGGGTGACGCTGACCTCGCCCGGGCATAAGACCATTCAGGTGACGATGGATATTCCGCGGTTCTGGACCAGCTCTTATTCCGATGTGCGCAAGGATATGCGCGGGCAATACCCGCGCCACCCTTGGCCGGAAGACCCGACGCAGGCAGAGCCTACGCTGCGCGCCAAGCCGCGCGGCACCTAAGCCTAGCTGTTGCTGCCGCCCTGACCTGCGGCGCGGAACCAGCGGACGATTGCCTCGCGCTCGGCGGGTTCAATATAGGACAGGTTGGCGGGGGGCATGGCATGGGTCAGGCCTGCTTGCATATAGATGCGCTCGGCCTCGGCTGCGATTTGGGCCGGGGTTTCCAGCACGACGTTTTTCGGGGCCCAATGGATGCCTTCGTAAACCGGCTCGGCGGCATGGCACATCGAACAGCGGCCCTGCACAATGCTGACCACATCGTCAAAGCCTTGCGCTGAGGCATAGGTCAGCGCGGGGCCGGTCAGGGCGGCCTGTTCGGGGCGCTGGCGCATCGGGGCGGTCGAGAGCCAAGCGATCAGCAAAAACAGCACCACGGTGACAAACCATGTCCAATGCGGGTTGCCTTTGCGGGCGTGTTTGGTGTTGAACCAATGCCGCACCGTGACCCCCATCAGGAAGACAAGGCTGGCGATCAGCCAGTTATACTGGGTCGCAAACACCAGCGGATAGTGGTTTGACAGCATCAAAAACAGCACCGGCAGGGTCAGATAGTTGTTGTGGGTGCTGCGCTGCTTGGCGATTTTGCCGTATTTCGGATCGGGTTTGCGGCCTGCTTTCAGGTCGGCGACCACGATGCGTTGATTTGGCATGATGATGGCAAAGACATTGGCCGACATGATGGTGGCGGTAAACGCCCCCAGATGCAGCAGGGCGGCGCGGCCCGAGAAGACTTGGGTATAGCCCCAAGCCATCGCCACAAGGATCACATAAAGCCCGATCATCAGGCGGGTGTTGTCATCGCCAAAGCGGCTTTTGCAGATCAGATCATAGATCAGCCAGCCAAAGCCCAGACTGCCAAGCGAGATGGCGATGGCCTGCCAAGGCGCCAGATCAGCAACTTCGGGGTCGATCAGATAAAGGTTCGAGCCCATATAATAGACCAGCACCAGCATGGTGAAGCCCGAAAGCCAGGTCGCATAGCTTTCCCATTTGAACCAGGTCAGATGCTCGGGCATCATATCGGGGGCGACCATATATTTCTGGATGTGATAAAAGCCGCCGCCGTGGACCTGCCATTCTTCGCCCGAAGCAAGCGGTGGCAGGCTGGGGGTTTTGCGCAGGCCAAGATCCAGCGCGATGAAGTAAAACGACGACCCGATCCAAGCGATCGCAGTGGTCACATGCACCCAACGCGCAGCGATTTGCACCCATTCCCACAACACAACCCAGTCTGACATTGGCATTCTCCTTCGGTTCAGGCTTAGGCTATACCGCAAGCCACTTCCCTGTTAATCCTGAAAACGCTGGCATCACTTTCAAGATTGAGACGAAAATGGCCTATGTGAACAACATTCGGATGTTTGTGCGGGTTTACGAGTTGGGATCCATGTCTGCGGCTGCGCGCGATCAGCGCACCTCGCCTGCGGTGGCCTCGGCGCGGATCTCGGAATTGGAAAAGCATTTGGGGGTGCGTCTGTTCAGCCGCACCACGCGCAGCTTGCAGCCAACCGAGAATGGCCGGATCTTTTTTGACGGCGCAAAAAAGGTGCTAGAGGCGATTGACGAGGCCGAAGCTGCGGTGATGGATGTGACGCAAAACCCGCGCGGCACGATCTTTGTCTCGGCGCCTTTGGGCGTGGGGCGGCGGTTCATTGCGCCGCATGTGCCGGCCTTTAAGGATATTTACCCACAGATTGATGTGCGCCTGCGGCTGTCGGATCGGGTGATTGACGTCACGGCCGAGGGGCTGGACGTAGCGTTTCATCTGGGGATTTTGGACGATTCCACCTTGAAGGTGCGGCTGATCGCCGATTGCCCGCGCGTGCTGTGCGCTTCGCCTGCCTATGTGGCGCGGCGGGGCATGCCGCTGGATGGCGCGGCTTTGGTCAGTGACAAACACGACTGTTTGAACCTGCGCTTTCCCGGCGCCAAGGAATTTCAATGGGCGCTGCAAACTGCCGATGGGCCAAGGCGGTTTGAGATTGCCGGGCCTTTCGAATCTGATGACGGCGATGTGCTGACCGGCTGGGCCTTGGATGGGCGCGGCATTGTGATGAAGCCGATGTTTGAAGTGGCCGAGCATCTGCGCGAGGGCCGGCTGATCGAGGTGGCAGCGGCCACTCCGCCAGTGCCGACGCAATTGTCGATTTTAAGCCAGCATCGCCGGTTGAAAGACCCCAAAGTTAAACTGTTCACCGATTTCATGGCCGCGCATGTGCGCGATGCGGTGCGCCTGGCGGGAACAGGATAAACGCCGCTGGTTTCAGGGCAGCAACAGAGCAAATTCGTAAGGGTCGCAGAAATGGAACAACAGGATATATTTGACGGGCACAATGATGTGCTGTCTTGTCTGTGGCGCGAAGGCCAGCCTGCGGGGGATGGCTTTTTCAATGGTCGCGGCGGGCATCTGGATTTGGCAGCTTGTCGCGCCGGCGGTTTTGCGGGTGGGTTTTTCGCGGTTTGGTGCAGCACCGATCCGGCCACGGCACCCGACCCTATGGCGCAGTTTCGCGAATTTCCCGCAATAGACCCCGCCCGTGCGCATCGCGAAACCGCCGAGCAGGTGGCGGTTTTGCTGCGGATGGTGCGGGCGCGGCCAGAGGCGATCCGGCTTTGCACCTCTGCGCCACAGATCGAGGCTGCGCGCGCCGCAGGGGCGGTGGCGGCGCTGCTGCATATCGAGGGCTGCGAAGGCATCGGCGCAGGGCTGGACGAGCTGCATCTTTACTATGCCGCAGGCCTGCGGTCTTTGGGGCCGGTTTGGAGCCGCCCGAATATCTTTGGCCACGGCGTGCCGTTCAACTTTCCGGCCTCGCCCGATACCGGGCCGGGGCTGACCGAGGCGGGCAAGCGGCTGCTGGCGGAATGCGAAAGCCTTGGGGTGTTGTTTGACCTGAGCCATCTGAACGAGGCGGGGTTTTGGGATGTGGCGCGGCTGTCAGGGCGGCCGCTGGTGGCCACCCATTCGGGGGCGCATGCGATGACGCCTGCGACGCGCAATCTGACCGACAAGCAGCTTGACGCCGTGGCCGAAAGCGGCGGGCTGGTGGGGCTGAACTTTGGCTGCCAATTCCTGCGCCAAGACGGCCAAAAGCGCGCCGATACCGCCCCTGCCGAGATGCTGCGCCATCTGGAGCATCTGCTGGCGCGGCTGGGCGAAGGCGGCGTGGCGCTGGGGTCGGATTTTGACGGTGCGCTGATGCCCGAGTTTATCGGCAGCGCGCGCGGCTTGCCACATCTGGTAACGGCGATGCAGGATGCGGGCTATGAGGCAGAGCTGATCCGGCGGATTTGCTGGCAAAACTGGCTGGATATGCTGGCCAAGACCATCGGCTAGGGATTTATCATGGCGCATACTGTTATTTTTTGTGCAGGGGCAGGGCAAGCGATGGCAAGCTTGCCGTCTGGATTTGTGGGCTGCCAAATGGCGCGAGCGACATGGACCCAACGCGTCACGGCAGATACGAAAGGCACGCCCATAATGCGCAGACGGAACAAAGGTTCGGCAACCTTTCGGCTTGGTGAGAATGCCACCAGCCCCGATGGCGCGCCGGCGATGCTGACGCTATGATCCGCTATCGGCTGGCGCAGGCGGCGGATGCGGCGCTGATCCACGCGCTGCTGTTGGAGATGGCTGCGGGTGAAGCCTTTGGCGGCAGTGTCGAAAGCCTGCTGGCGCATGGGTTTGGCAAGAGGCCACGGTTTCGGGTGGTTTTGGCCGAAGACCGCGCTGCACAGGCCTTGGGGTTTTGCCTGTTCTTGCCGGAATACAGCAGTTGGCGTGGTGCTATGGGGGTGTTCGTGCAAGACCTCTATTTGCGCCCCAGCGCGCGCGGGCTTGGTGCGGGGCGCGGGCTTTTGGCCGCCGCTTGGGTGCAGGCGCAGGATTGGCAGCCGCAGTTTATCGCGCTGATGGTCAAGCGCAGCAATCTGCCAGCACTTGGGTTCTACCGCAGTCTGGGCTTTGATCTGCGCGAGGCCGCCGATCCGCTGATCCTGTCCGGCGCGGCGCTGGAGGCGGTGTTGGGCGCAGCAGGCTAGGCCCAATCGCCCAGTAGCACATTGCGGGTCACCTGTTCGACGCTGCGGTCTTGCGCGATCAGACCTGCCACCCATTCACAAGAGCCC
>NZ_DAIPZF010000055.1:0-12322 GCF_036782355.1 Cypionkella sp. | reverse complement strand
CAGACGCGAAAATCTAGCCGAAAAACACAAATTATGATAAACACATTGCAGAAATGGTAGGCTCTTTTATTTAGCCAAAAGACATTCGCGACTCACATTATGAGAGCAGAAATATTAATATGATTAAAGTCACTCACATTATCACAGGCCTCAATCGCGGCGGAGCTGAGCGCACATTATACTCAGTTCTGACAAATGGGCTTCAAGATAAATTTGACAATCGAGTTATTTCCTTACTGGATTCAGGTGCCTATGGCCCTAAACTTGCGGCTACTGGAATTTCTGTTACTGCATTAAATATTAACCGAGATGTTAAATCATTGTTTAGATTAGCAAATGACTTCAAACTTCATCCACCAGATATTCTGCAAGGCTGGATGTACCATGGAAACCTTGTCGCCACTTTTGCAAACAATTTTTTGCCTTACCAGCCTATACTTTCATGGAATATTAGATGTGCGCCAGGGAGAAATAAGGATAGAAGTATCTCTACACGATCTGTCATATGCGTATTGCGATCAATGTCGGGCCGGCCAAATTCGATTATATATAATTCTGCAAAGTCGCTTTTTGAACATCAGGAGGAAGGGTTTTGCGCATCTAAGGCGACACTCATTCCTAATGGCTTTAACCTTCTCGAATGGAAGCGAGGTATCAAAACCAAGTATGCATCGCGCCAAGCTCTTAAGCTTCCTATAGATAAAACTATCATTGGATACATTGGTCGAAATCACCCACAAAAGGACTTGCGTACGCTATTTTTGGCAATTTCAATTCTTAAATCATTTTCTGAAGCACCACATTTTGTGATGGTCGGTAAAGACTTAAAAACCGCTGCGCCGTCCGACCTCGATTCGCAAGATTTCACTTTTTTGGGTGAGCGCGCGGATGTCGCCGAAATATTGCCAACCTTTGATTTTCTTTGTCTAAGTTCAAAATCGGAAGGCTTTCCAAACGTGCTCGGCGAAGCCATGGCTTGCGGCGTCCCCTGCATAACAACAGATGCTGGCGATGCGGCGGACATTGTTGCCGATACAGGATGGGTGGTTCCGCGGGAGGACCCAGTGGCGCTTGCCGCTGCCATACGTAGCGCTTTGAGCATAAGCCCACAGGAATTCGCCCAGCGGTCTGCGGCCGCACGAAGCAGAGTGGAAGCTCAGTTTTCAATAAAAGCTGCCGTGGATAATTACTCCAAGCTTTACGAGACCCTCCTAAGCGAGCGTTTGCAATGTGCGGGATAGTTGGCTATTTTTCAACAACGACAGTAGCATCTGAGAGAATTATCGCGAGAATGGCCGATAGGATTGCCCATCGCGGTCCAGACGCTTGCGGAACATGGGTGGATGCGAATAAAGGCGTCGCTCTCGCGCATCAAAGATTGGCCATCGTTGATCAAAGCAATGCAGGCATTCAGCCGATGCAGTCGCAAAATCAGCGGTTCATCATCGTCTTTAATGGAGAAATTTATAATCATATCAGCCTGAGAAACGACATTATTTCTGCGGGCTGGCCTTATTCATGGAGAGGCCACTCTGATACTGAGACGCTTCTTGCCGCCTTACAACTCTGGGGACTTGTAGATACCTTGAAGCGTCTTAAGGGAATGTTCGCATTCGCCTTATGGGATCAAAAAACTGACCGCCTATTTTTAGCAAGAGACAGGATTGGCGAAAAGCCCCTCTACTTTGGAAAAGCAGGAAAATCTTTTGTCTTTGGCTCTGAACTGAAGGCGCTGAAAACTCATCCAGAATGGGTTGGAGAGATCGATCAGACTGCCCTAATATTATACTTGCGTCATGGTTATATTCCGGATCCACATTGCATTTATCAGGGCATGAATAAACTAAAGCCAGGACATTGGATTGAAGTCGTTGACGGCATATCTGGGAAACCCAATTGTTATTGGGATTTTAATGCAATAGCGGCGTCAAAGCGGACAACTTCAAAACCACTCGTTTTGATTAACGAATTAGAACAACGCCTCAAAACGTCTGTTGCATTGCAGATGCAATCAGATGTTCAAATTGGCACTTTTCTCTCTGGCGGCGTCGATTCTTCACTTGTTGCGTCACTTATGCAAGCGCAAGCCTCGCAACCTGTTAAATCTTTTACTATTGGATTTGAAGCTAAAAACTTTAATGAGGCGAACGAAGCAAAAGCTATCGCACGTTATTTAGGCACTGATCATACTGAGTTAATTCTTACAGAAGAAGATGTCTTCGAGGTTATACCAAAACTTGGAAAAGTCTGGGATGAACCATTTTCTGATTCCTCTCAGATTCCTACTCTTTTATTAAGTCAAATGGCCAGAAACCATGTAAAAGTTGCGCTTACTGGTGATGGGGCAGATGAATTCTTCTGCGGCTATAGCCGATATCAACATAACCGTACACTATTAAATATACTCGAATATATTCCCATACCTGCCCGCAGAAGATTAGCATCAGGACTACGTGACCTAACATTTTCCAGGGAAGAAGAACTCGACAAGCAACATCTTCCAAAGTTTTTGGCCTGTAAATCAAGAGATAAAATTCATAGGTCTTTAGACATTTTAGAGTTACCAAAAAAAGATATAAATTATATGGATCTTATTTCACTATTTCCAAATCCAAATTCCTTTATTTTTTGTCAGCCTGAAGGAATGGCTTCTCAAAATACGCATATTGCCTTGACGAAGTTTCAAGATGTTCGCGAGACCATGATGTTTATGGATACCTGCACTTATCTTCCTGGCGATATTTTAACAAAGGTCGATCGTTCTGCAATGTCAGTTGGCTTGGAGACGCGACTGCCATTTTTAGATCATGAGCTTATTGAATATGCTTGGCGCCTTCCATTTCATGTAAAAGTCAAGAATGGCCAACCAAAGTGGATTCTCCGTGAAGTGCTAAAAAAATATTTACCCTTAGGACTTTTTGATAGACCAAAGAAGGGATTCAGTGTTCCAATCGAAGCCTGGCTTGCGGGGCCACTGCTCGATTGGGTGGAAGCCATGCTCGATCCGCACAAAATTAGACAACAAGGTTTTCTTAACGCTGAGGCAGTTGGAGATCTTTTGAGGCAGCACAGATCAGGTCAAAGACGCTGGCATAATCAAATATGGACAATTTTGATGTTTCAAGCTTGGCTTGAAAACGAGCACATCGTTGAGAAAACTCCATGATTGGCAATGATTTGGGTATTGCTCTGATTTACACAGCGGGGCTATTTTTAAGTCTAATCTTTTTGTGCTACCCAGAACGACCAGATCGAAATTTTATCCGATTTTCAATATCCTTTATTTGCATCTTTTTTATAATACCAGCTATCATTTCCGCCCAAAATACGGAATTCAATTACCTAGGGAGAGTTTTTTCAAGGTATCAAAGTAGCTGGTTACTTGTCGGACTATCTACTTGGGCCTTTTTAGCTGGTTTTTTCCTTCGTGGCTTTTTGATCAGAAGATTGGTAAAAGTCTTTTTTTTTGGAAAATCAGAGATAGATTACAATTACACCCGCCAGGCTATAATTGAAAAAAAGCGCGTCTTTTTTTTATTATTTTTGCTGTAATTGCGCGTTTGCTCGTCTGGAAAATCAATCCCAGTGCAGAAGAAGAATATGCTGTACGAACAGGCATCGCAGCGGGAAGCCATCTTCATGTGCTTTTAAATATTTTTTTTGGAAGTGTCTATTTTGCAGCGATTTTCATGGCAGCACGCCTCAAGTTGCACCTTGCTACAACAGGGCTCTTGTTAGGTCTTTTGATAGTCACTTTCACTGGCTCCACAGGCAGATTTAATGCCGCGCTTGCTGTCATGATGTTTAGCATATATTTTTTCAATCTTGATGTTTCAAAAATCGCTCTTCTTTTTCCATTCATTACTATTTCTGCGTTTCCTATACTTTCTAGTGGGAAATTGCTCATATTTGCAATATCCACGGGATCGCCACTGCCAACAGTGACGGAGATGTTTTCCAAGGCAATAGAACTTGAGTCATATCTAAACAACTTTGCTCATCCAATGGTTTCACTCTATCAAATAGATAGACTGCTTGCACTCTCAGATATCCGGTGGTTTTACGACTTTCCACAAGGACTTCTATTTTACACAAGGGCTTTGGGGTTTGATTCCGGACCCTCTCTGACGTATTATAATACTGAGGCATTTTTAGGATACAAAGCATCGATCGTACCCACAGGTTACCTTGCATTCGGCTTTGCGCAATTATCTTATTTTGGAGTCTTCGTAATGGGGGCCTTCTATAGATCACTCTATTATTTTTTCCAAAATATGCGCTACATTCGAGCAAATTTAAGCCCCATCCTTTCTTTCTATATTTCATTTACAACTGCTAATACGTTTTACACTGGCGAATTCAGAACTCTTATTCTCCAGTTCTTTTTAAATATCATAATATTTAACTTTTGCTTCTGGCTTACTTCAAAGCCCCGCAAAAAGGTCTTGCTGCCTTCAAGAAGATGCCGCCCAGAATGAAGGTTTTTATTCTTGCAAGTCTACCATCCTCGCTTGTGAACTTTCGCGGCGCTCTAATCTTATCACTCTTAGACGCCGGTCATCAGGTAGAGGTAGCCGCACCTGGACTGACGAAAGACAAGGGATCGGCGCAATGGTTAAACGCGCGTGGTGTTATTTGCCACGACATCAAACTCTCGCGGACAGGCCTAAATCCACTTTCAGACTTATGGTCCCTAATCTTACTGTCGCGTCTCCTGCGGGCGCAGAAGCCGGATATTTTTCTTGGGTACACCATTAAGCCTGTAATTTGGGGGCTTTTTGCGGCGCGGCTTGCGCATGTGCCGAAACGTATCGCTTTGATGACAGGGCTGGGCTATGCGTTTACTGGGCAGCATCGCGGCAAAAGGGTCCTAATTCAGTGGGTTGCGCGGCGGCTTTATTCCAAAGCCTTGCAGTTTGCGCATTTGGCTTTTTTCCAAAACCCCGACGATCAAGCTGATTTTTCAAGGCTTGGTCTGCTGCCGGTGACATGTGAAAGCATGGTCCTGCGAGGGTCGGGCGTCGACCTTGCCACCTTTACACCGGCCCCTTTTCCGAATGACAAAATACGTTTTTTAATGATTGCACGGCTGCTGGGCGATAAGGGACTGCGTGAATATGCCACCGCAGCGCAGCAGCTTGCGCACCGAAACCCGATGGTCGAGTTTCATCTTATTGGCGGAACGGATTGTAATCCAGATTCAGTTCCACTTGCAGAAATCCAATCGTGGCAGGCGGCAGGCTTTATTCATTGGGATGGCGCAGTGCAGGATGTGCGGCCCGCAATTGCCGCCGCGCATGTTTATGTGCTGCCGAGTTACCGCGAGGGGATGCCGCGCAGCGTGCTAGAGGCGATGGCAATGGGGCGGCCAATCATTACCACCTTTGCGCCCGGTTGCCGTGAAACGATTGTTGACGGTGAATCTGGCTTTTTGATTCCCATTCGGAATAGCGGAGCGCTTATTCAGGCTATGCAACGGTTTATTGATGCCCCCGATCTGATTCCGACCTTTGGCGCCAAGGCGCGGTTGCGCGCGATTGAGATTTTTGATGTGCATGCGATCAATCACGCGATGTTATCGGCACTGGGTTTAGCGCGCGAGCGGAAGGCGCAAGACCCTGACCAATAAGGGGAAAGGTTAAGGCAAAAGCACTGCGTCAAACCCGCCTGCCCGCTCTTGCCAAATCAGATCCGGCAAGACTAACTCGCGCCATGGCCGCAGATGCTCGAATCCTTCCGCTGATTATTGCCACGGCTTTGCTGATGGAGAACATCGACTCGGCGGTGCTTTCCACCTCTTTGCCGCAGATTGCACGCGATCTTGGCTCTGACCCGATCCATCTGAAATTGGTTCTGACGACCTATCTGCTGGCACTGGCGATTTTCATTCCAGCCTCGGGCTGGGCAGCCGACCGTTTCGGCGCGCGGCGAATCTTTCGCTGGGCGATTGTGGTTTTTGCTTTAGGCTCAATCGCCTGTGGCATGTCCACCTCGCTGTGGGAGCTGGTTGCCGCGCGGGCCTTGCAGGGTATTGGTGGCTCGATGATGACACCAGTGGGCCGGCTGATCGTGCTGCGCGGTGTGCCGCGTGAGGGTCTGGTGGGGGCGCTGGCTTGGTTGACAGTGCCCGCGCTGATGGGGCCGGTGATTGGGCCGCTCCTGGGCGGCTATATCACCACCTATTGGGATTGGCGCTGGATCTTCTGGATCAACATCCCCATCGCGCTTTTGGGTGTGGGGCTTGCGGGACGGTTCGTGCCAGATCTGCGTGAAGCGGCCCCGCGGCAATTTGATGCGCGAGGATTTTTACTGCTGGGGCCGGGGCTTGCTGGCTTTCTAACGGGGGTGACGCTCTTGGGGTTAAACTTGGCAAGCGCGCCCATGGTTGCCTTGCTTTTGCTGGGCGGCGCGGGGCTGACGTTTGCCTATATCTGGCATGCGCTGCGGGTGGCCTCACCTTTGGTTGACTTGCGACTGCTGGCTTTGCCGACTTTTCGCAGCACAATTACGGCCGGCACCTTGTTTCGCATTGGCGTTGGCGCTTCGCCCTTTTTGCTGCCGCTGATGCTGCAACTTGGTTTTGGCCTGACGCCGTTTCAATCGGGCGGATTGACCTTTGTCTCGGGGCTTGGCGCAATGGTGATGAAGTTTTTGGCGCAACCACTGCTGCGGCGTTTTGGCTTTCGCAGGGTTTTAGGGGTGAATGCGGCAATCGCTGCGGGGTTTGTGCTGGCACCTGCTTTCTTTACGCCTTTTACACCTTGGCAGGCGATGATGCTGGTGCTGTTTGTCGGTGGGCTGTCGCGGTCTTTGCAGTTTACTGCGATCAACGCGATTGCCTATGCCGATGTCACGCCTGAACGCCTTAGCAGCGCCACAAGCTTTTCGTCAGTGATGCAGCAATTGACGGGGACCATTGGCATTACATTGGCGGCCATGATGCTAGAGGCAACAGGCGCATGGCGCGGGGTGTCTGCGACCGATCTGGGCAATTTCCCTGCGGTTTATGCGGTGATTGCAACGATGACGCTGATCTCTGCGGTGGCGTTTTGGCGGCTGTCACCGACGGCGGGGGCAAATATGTTGCGCAAAGCAGTCGATTGACAGCGAAAGGCTTTCGGCTTTTCTTGTTCAAAAGTGTAAGAGGTAAAATGTGGACATCAACCTGAGTTTTGAGCGCCCAGAGAGCGGGCCGAAATCTGGACCGATTACAATCGGCTGGTTTCTGACATCGAATAAGGGGGCCGTGCTTTACGATCCGCCAGAGCGGGTGATGTTCCGGCCAGCCAATAGGGTGCATGCGAAATCGGCCAGCCGCTGCCCTGCGGTTATTCAGCTGGAAAGCCGCTATTTCATGGTGAAATGCCCCTTTGATCTGCACATCGGTTTTAAACGCGATGAAAAGGGCAAGGCTCAGCTGATCAATCGCGCCGGAACCGGCTCTGGCATTCGCGGCAATAAGCTGGGCGAGGTGCTGACTTTGGTGAATGAGACCGAGTGGCGCTCGCCTGATCGGCCCACAGTGCAGCTGCAATTGCCCTACTGCTTTATCGCCGATGAATTGGTCTATATCAGCCAGATTTCCGCTTTTGCACATTACCGCAAAGACCCGTTGCCCGGCACGATTTTTGGCGGACGTTTCCCGCTGAACCTGTGGCCGCGGCCCTTGATGTGGGCGTTTGAGTGGCATGAGCCGGAAAAGGACTTGGTTCTGCGGCGGGGCGAGCCGCTGTTTTACTGCCAGTTTGAAGGCGAGGGCCCAGATCGGCCGGTGCAACTTGTCGAGGCAGAGCGCACGCCAGAATTGCAGACCTATATGGATCAGATCGGCGGCGTGGTGAATTATGTTAACCAGACCTTTGGCCTGTTTAAAGCCGCAGAAGCCCTGCGGCCGAAAACCCTGCTTAAGCCAAAACAGCGCGACGGTTAAGCCGGCTGAACGCTGGCCTGATGAAAGCCTTTGACGCCACGATCAATCGCACCCCAAACCGAGACCGAAACCTCGGGATGCTGCGATTTTGACAGATGCGCCGGCGTCAGGCTGACAATACGAACCCGCAGGCGCAGATTGCGCCGCAGATGTTCGCCAAGCAGATCAGTGGCAATTGGGCCCAAATGGCCCAGTTGCAACCAAGGACGCCGCGTATAAAGCCCAAACCAGCTTTGGCGGCCTTGGGCAAAAAGTGCGATATGGCCATCGGCGGTCAGTTTCAGATAGGCGGTATCGCCCAGACAAAGACCCGCCTTCGCGACGTCTAGCGTAATCCCGATGATTTGGGCTTTGGTGATCAGATGCTGCATATTTCATTCATTCGCGCCGCGTCTGACAACCAGGGGTTCAGATCATTCGGTAAAAAGGCCCAATCGGGCTGGATTGACAAGAAAGGCGTTCAGACAAGGCCAAGGGCGCGCTTGACAGAAGGCGCGCTCAGGCCCTTGCCAAACAACTTTAGGCGCAGCGGCGCGGCCCCCTCGATCGCGGCTTCCGCCTCGACAGCGCGGGTGGTTTCGATCTCGCGCAGCTTTTGGAAAATTCCAGCCTGACAGGAGTCGATGGACGGGAAGGCGGTTCTGCGCCGCGCAAAGACATCCTCGAGTTCAACCTGCATCCGCATCGGCAATTTTATCTTTTCTAGAAATGACATTTTACATTTTCCCAACCTGCGCTTTGCAACATTCTGTTAAAAAGCGCCTTAACCCACTTTTCTATGTTAACATTAGCGAGAGGTTAATTTCAGGGCACAGCCGGATAAGCGACTACTGCTTTCGACTATGCCTCGCCCCCTAAAGGCGCAGGGTCTGCATATGTCGCAGGCAAGACCCATTGCAATTATCGGGCAGACTTCCCAAGTTTAGCGCGAGGCCAAAGTGGCTGTGCCGAAGTATCGGGCAGCGCAGAGGTGCTTTTAAAAAGGAGAATCCCGATGAATTTAGAGAAATTCACGGAACGGTCGCGTGGCTTTCTGCAAGCCGCGCAGACCATCGCGACACGCGAAAATCATCAGCGGCTTGCGCCCGAGCATTTGCTTAAGGCCTTAATGGATGATGACCAAGGGCTTGCGTCAAATCTGATCAGCCGCGCGGGTGGCGCGCCTACTCGGGTGACCGAAGCCTTGGCGCTGACCATGGCCAAGCTGCCCAAGGTGACCGGCGACGCGCAGCCCTTTATGGACCCAGGCTTGGTCAAGGTGCTGGACGAGGCCGAAAAGCTGGCCAAAAAGGCCGGCGACAGCTTTGTTCCGGTGGAACGGGTGCTGATGGCTTTGGGCATGGTGGCCTCGAAGGCCAAAGAGGCTTTGGACGCGGGCGCGGTTACGCCGCAAAACCTGAACACCGCGATCAATGACATTCGCAAGGGCCGCACCGCGGATTCGGCAAGTGCCGAAGACAGCTATGAGGCGCTGAAGAAATATGCGCGCGACCTGACCGAGGCCGCCGAGCAAGGCAAGATCGACCCGATCATTGGCCGCGACGAGGAAATTCGCCGCACGATGCAGGTGCTGTCGCGCCGCACCAAGAACAACCCTCTGCTGATCGGCGAGCCTGGCGTCGGCAAAACCGCGATTGCCGAAGGCTTGGCGCTGCGCATCATCGACGGCGATGTGCCGGAATCCTTGCGCAACAAAAAGCTGATGGCGCTGGACATGGGCGCCTTGATTGCTGGCGCGAAATATCGCGGCGAATTTGAAGAGCGTCTAAAGGCGGTGCTGAACGAGGTGACCGCGGCTGAGGGCAATATCATTTTGTTCATCGACGAGATGCACACGCTGGTTGGCGCGGGCAAATCCGATGGCGCCATGGATGCCGCCAATCTGATCAAACCCGCACTTGCCCGCGGCGAGCTGCATTGCGTCGGCGCGACCACGCTGGATGAATACCGCAAATATGTCGAAAAAGACGCAGCTTTGGCGCGTCGGTTTCAGCCTGTGATGGTGGAGGAACCCACGGTTGAAGACACCATCTCGATTCTGCGCGGCATCAAAGAGAAATACGAGCTGCACCACGGCGTGCGGATTTCCGACTCTGCGCTTGTGGCGGCGGCGACGCTGTCGCACCGCTATATCACCGACCGGTTTTTGCCCGATAAGGCGATTGACCTGATCGACGAGGCCGCCAGCCGCCTGCGGATGGAAGTGGACAGCAAGCCCGAGGAGCTTGACCAGCTTGATCGTCAGATCCTGCAACTTCAGATCGAAGCCGAGGCGCTGAAAAAAGAAGACGATGCGGCCTCGAAAGACCGGCTTGAAAAGTTGGAACTGGAACTGTCCAATCTGCTGGAACAGTCAGATTCGATGACTGCAAAATGGCAGGCCGAGCGCGACAAGCTGGAAATCGGGCGCGATCTGAAAGAACAGCTTGAACGGGCCCGTGCCGATCTGGACCAAGCCAAGCGCGACGGCAATCTTGCCCGCGCGGGCGAGCTGTCTTACGGCATCATCCCAACGCTTGAGAAAAAGCTGGCCGAGGCCGAAGCCCGCGAAGGCGATCTTTTGGTCGCAGAATCGGTGCGCCCCGAGCAGATCGCCGAAGTGGTGGAACGCTGGACCGGCATTCCAACCACGAAAATGCTGGAAGGCGAGCGTGAAAAGCTGCTGCGGATGGAAGACGAGCTGGGTCAGCGGGTGATCGGCCAAAAGACCGCGCTGACGGCTGTTGCAAATGCGGTGCGCCGGGCGCGTGCGGGCTTGAACGACGAACGCAGACCCTTGGGCAGCTTTTTGTTCTTGGGGCCAACCGGCGTGGGCAAAACCGAGCTGACCAAGGCGGTTGCCGAATATCTGTTCGACGACGATCAGGCCATGGTGCGGATTGATATGTCTGAATTCATGGAGAAACACTCAGTTTCGCGGCTGATCGGCGCGCCTCCGGGCTATGTCGGCTATGACGAGGGCGGGGTTCTGACCGAAGCCGTGCGCCGCCGCCCCTATCAGGTGGTGCTGTTCGACGAGGTCGAAAAGGCGCATCCCGATGTGTTTAACGTGCTGTTGCAGGTTTTAGACGATGGTGTGCTGACCGATGGCCAAGGCCGCACGGTTGATTTCAAGCAAACGCTGATCATCCTGACCAGCAACCTTGGCGCGCGGTCGCTGTCGGAACTGGGCGAAGGCGAAGATCCAACCCAAGCCCGGGCCGAGGTGATGGAAGCGGTGCGGCAGCATTTCCGCCCCGAATTCCTAAACCGTCTGGACGAGCAGGTGATCTTTGATCGGCTGGATCGCTCGAACATGGGGGCGATTGTCGAAATCCAGCTGAAGCTTTTGGAAAAACGGCTGGCCTCGCGTAAAGTCACGCTGGATCTGGACGCAGCCGCCAAGACTTGGCTGGGGGACGAAGGCTATGATCCGGTGTTCGGCGCGCGTCCGCTCAAGCGGGTGATCCAGAACCATCTGCAAAACCCCCTGGCCGAGATGATCTTGGCTGGCGAGGTGATGGATGGATCAACCGTGACCGTCAGTGCGGGGCCAAGTGGGCTGATCATCGGCAACCGCATCAGCGCCTCTCGTCGGCCAAGCGCTACAAAGCCGGCAGTGCATTGACCAAACGCAGGGGGCTACGGCCCCCTGCCCGTCCACAGCGCCCAATGCAAAAGCCGCAGTTTGGGCAAAAAATCATGACGACGGCAGCTTGAGAATGGCTTGTAAAAGCCCAATCCTATCGCTATACGACGCCACGCAAGGCAGCGTTCGCTTGTGGTCGATTTCAGTCAAGAAGGCAGCAGCCAGGCAGATTGGAACGCAAATAGGCAAAGCTGACATCGCAACCGGCGGGCGTTAAATCCCGCAAAACAGAAGATGCCGCAGTAGCTCAGCTGGTAGAGCACATCATTCGTAATGATGGGGTCGGGGGTTCGAGTCCCTTCTGCGGCACCATATTGCTTCAGGCTCTAAGCCCAGCGCTTAGCTCAGCATCTGTTAATTCCCACATATTGCAGCTTGCCTCAGCTTAGGCATCGATTTGTGTGGACCAAAATGCTGACCAAAAACATCCCATACGTTTAACCATGGCAGTTACTTTGCGCGTCGTGTGCCATCAGACTTGCTGCACCATTACAGCCAGCCAAGAAGCGTGCATCGACTGAATTGCCGCATTTTGCACATCGGCGCGACACCGAACTCACAGCGATGCGCGTTAATGAAAGCAGTCACTTGCGAAACGGGCGGTCGAGCCGCTACCGGCGGCGCTGAAGCGGTTCCAGTCTGCCTTTCGCACAAGGGCAAAATACGCCGATGCTTTCTTCAGGATCTCATTGGCCTGACGGATCCAAACGCGAGGACTGTCTCGCGAACCTCAGATGAATGCGGCTTTGAGGCCTTCTTGTTGG